>CAILKW010000627.1 GCA_903834845.1 uncultured Bacteroidia bacterium
ATTAAAACCATTAGTCTCGGCAAGCATATTATCGCCAAATTTGAGGTCAAGTAACGAAAGCTCCTCATTAACCTTCTTTAACTGCTCCTTTTTGTCAGCAGACAAGTTGGCCCCGCCTCTGACAAAACGTTTGTATGTTTCACTAAGTAACCTCGATTGCTCAGTGTTTAGTTTTAAACTACTTTTCTGATCATAAACAGCTTTCACTCGCGCAAAAAGTTTTTTATTCAGATTAATCTCATCTCCGTGCTGCGATAACATAGGTGCAACTTTCCTGGCAATTTCCTGTAATGAGTCATTAGTAAGTGCCGACTTAAGATTCGAAAAAACTCTGTTTACTCTGTCAAGCAGGAATCCGCTATAATCAAGAGCCTCAATAGTATTGACAAAGTCGGGAGCAATTTTGGAATCTGCAATGGCTTTAATCTCTATATTGTGCTGTTTGATTCCCTCTTCAAACGCCGGTAAATAATGCTTGTTCCATATTTTATCAAATGGAGGAACATCGAAAAGGGTGTTGTAAGCCTCAAAAAAAGGATTATTCATCTCTATTGTTTTTTTCTCCTGTTTTACGCATGATGTCATCAAACAAATAACCACCAGCGGAATAAATAAATTTTTCACGTTCATATAGTTTTAATTTAAATCAGAATATTATGGTAAAATTACAAAAAGTGGTTATTTTTACAATGAATTATAATGCACCACAAGTTTTGTTAAATTGTCGTCTCCCTTTACAGAAAGTTTATTTTTCGAAATGTATGATTCCATTTCACTTTTCTGTGCGCCACACATTTCAAGAAAATTCTTTTTATTGGAAATTACTTTTGCCGGAGCACCTTCAAAGGTTATGTAGAATTCTTTTTGTGCTTCTTCAAAACGTGCGGGTTTGGGATCGGCATAAGCCTTTACCTGCTCTTGTTCAAGAAATTTAACAGTGTATTTGACTAATAGTGTAGCCTTTCCTTCAGTCAGTATTTCGAATAATCCATTTTTGATTTTGCCGTCAGCATCATAAGGCAAACAGCAAAAAATCACTCCGCCAAATTCTGCCCTCTTGACAAGTGTCTTCGGATCAATATTGTAAGTATCAGTGCCCTTTTGAAATTCCAAATCATCAGTAAAAGCGTTGTATCTTAAAGGAATGTCAGTGTAAACAGCACCTTCTGCAGTGATAATCTTACCCTGATTGAATTCATTATCCAGATATGGTGTACCCTGAATATCAGACATTTTCAGATTAAAATTTGTAAAAGTACCATCGGTCATTTTTTTAAACCGGAAATTCTCCATCAAACCATTAAGCATAGTTTGAGCTTTCAACAAATTCGTTAAAGCAATTAACAATATAACAGTCAAAATAACCCGTTTCATAGTATCAGATTTCATTTTAAAATAATGATAAAAATAGATAAAATAATTGAACGGATTGTCAAAAAAATAGGAAATAAGAACTTTTTTTATTTGTTGGAAATCAACACCTATCTTTGAGGCAAAATATGATGCTTTGAAAAATCAGTTGCTGTCGAGTCATTTTAAGCTCCATTTTGTCGTCTTTATCTACGGTTTTACTGCTATTCTGGGGAAATTGATTATTTTGCCTGCGGCTCAGTTGGTGTGGTACAGAATGTTAATTGCGGTAATCACATTTTATTTTTTCCTCCGTTTGAAAAAAACTGATCTTTCAATTAGTCGGGAACATTTCCTGAAATTATTTGGAATTGGAATAATTGTCGCAATTCATTGGATTACATTTTTTGGAGCGATAAAAATCTCAAACGTTTCTGTAACACTCGGTTGCCTTGCTACAACTACACTATTTACAAGTCTTCTTGAGCCCTTCTTTTTCCGTAAAAGAATCAATGCTGTTGAAGTGATTATCGGGTTATTAATAATTCTGGGATTATACATGATTTTCAGGTTTGAAACCAGATATTCGGATGGTGTGATTGTTGCGCTTATTTCTGCTTTCCTTGCCGGTCTTTTCACTGTGATAAATAAAAAAATGGTGTTAAATCACAAGGCTTCCGTAATTGGATTTTATGAAATGACAGGTGGTCTTGCCGGTATTTCGATATATCTTTTAATTGTCGGTTGGGGCGACTCGCCTCTTTCAATTCCTTCACCGACTGATTTTGTTTATCTTCTCATACTTGGTATTATCTGTACTGCTTATGCATTTGCTATTCAGGTAGATGTGATGAAGCATTTGTCGGCCTATCTCGTTGCCTTAACTATTAATCTTGAGCCTGTTTACGGAATTGTTATGGCTTACTTTTTATTTGGAGAGACAGAACACATGACCGGTGGTTTCTATTTTGGTACAATGATAATCCTCGTCTCAGTTTTGGGTTTTCCATTGTACCACTATTACCTGAAAAAACGCAGGAAGAAAAGGGTAAATAAAACTTGATTTTCTATTCAAACTGATTAATAACCCCATGATCGAGCATTTCGGGCTCTATATTGAGATCATGTTCGAGAAATTCATCCATATCTTCTTCTGACGAAAATTCTGCAATTACCCCATTATAGATAACAGTCCAGGTATTTGATGACTGCAATATTTTCAATCCCGGCAGTTCCTGACTGAAATCCTTAACAGGGAAACCCTGTTTCACGCCATCTTCCTTTTCAATGTCCTGAAGATAACGGATATAATAGTCGCGAGCTGGAAACAATTCGTCAAGCACATCATCATCTTCAGCGCGTTCGTATAGCTCGGTTAATGTGATCCGAAATATAATCATCGTCCCCTGTCCGTTTATATAAATGATGTCAGTAAATGGTTTCTCAGGTCTGTTTTCAAGCTCGTCAAAATCCAGTTCTTCAACCTTAGCCAGAAAACGGGGGTGGTGATTGTGAAGGATATATTCGGCAGGCTGATCGTCTTTAGCCATTATATCATTGCAAATCAGGTATTTTGAAGTCTTCATAGTTACTATATTTTTTTTTGCAAGATAAAGATATTTATTACCGGAATTTCCCTGTTATCCAAAGTTTCAGATATTTTTGCACAATGAAGCCGGATATCTACATTTTTAATCCTACATGCGAATTGGCAGTTGCCAATGGTTCATCCAATTATATGGCTTCTGCCAAGTTGCGAAGATTTGAAAATGAATTGAGTACACTACCATGGATTTTGGCTGGCCGGAGAAATATTGTATTGGTTAATCAAATCGTTTCTAACCAATTTATTGATCTATTGGAAAGTGCCGGATTTCAACTTCCTTCTTTTCATGAGTTCGCTTCTTCTTTAGATGATTCTGAATTTTTGTCCCGTGAAAAAGGTTTTCTATTTCCCTGGGGATGGAGCCCGGCAACCCATAAACTTCTATCACCTTTAAAGTCAGGGTGCTGCCCCAAATTTCAAAATTCCCCGGTTGCAAATTGGAACGGAATCCATCGCGAACTTTACAGCCGAAAAACTGCTCTAGAAGTTTTAAAGAATATCCTTACGGATTGTAAATCAGATGATCTTTTATCTTTCAGCGAATTACCCGAAATATGCACAACCCACGAACAGATTATTGCGCTTCAACATCGGTGGGGTAAAATTGTCGTAAAAGCACCATGGAGTTCCTCTGGCAGGGGTTTGCAGGTTTTGCGCCCAAACGAATACAATCAGACAAACAGACAAGTCATTTCGGGATTTCTGAAACAACAAGGTTTTGTGATGTGCGAACCATGGCATCATAAAGTTCTCGATCTTTCATTTCAGTTTTTCTCCTATGGAAATGGAAAGATCGAATATCGCGGATTGACAACATTCTCGGCTGATCCTAAAGGCCATTACATTGGAACCTTTATTCAGGAATTGCCACCTAAACTACAACCTGAGTTAAAAGAATTCCTTGATAAAAACCTACCGGAATTGGAAAGATCACTGTTACAGGTACTTCGTTTAAGTCATTATTCAACAGCTTATTATGGATGGCTTGGCGTTGATGCCCTTGTTTACAAATCAGAAAAGGGAAAGTTGAAGATTCATCCTTGTCTTGAAATCAATTGTCGGTTTACGATGGGGGCAATTGCCCTAAATCTAAGAAATCATTTAGCCACTGGCTCAACAGGTGAATTCAAGATTATGAATGGGAAGGCGGGTGATTTTGCTTTAATGGTTGAAGAGATGCAGAAGAAAGAACCGTTAATAATCGAATATGGAAAAGGTGTAAGTGGATTTCTGTCCGTAACCCCGATCTTACCGGAAAGTAGTTTTGGAGCCTACATTAGTGTCAAATGCCCAGATTCTTAATTTGTATATGATTATAATCTCATTGATACAAAAATCACTAAAACCTGACCCAGATACATTTAATATCTGTTTCCGCACAGTTATCAGTTTAAAAAACTCGCCCACAAATGTGATGATGAATAGATGCCAGCGCAATCACAACGCGGGATGCGTTTCTGGACTCAACAGATAAATACCGGTTTCTTTCACTTCATCAGGTCTACCTTGTACCATCAGGGAACAGGTTCAAAATATTGAAGAACGATAAGGAAGACGTTTCCCTCTATATTCCTGCTTAATATTTTGGCTACCTGTAGGTGTGAAAAAAACAGACAGTACTATTTTGCCTTGAATTGATTCCATATTCTTTCTATTTCAGGCGATTCTTTTATTATTGGCCAGCCTTGAGCCTTTACAATGTTCTTGTTTGCCTTTATTTTAGTCTCAAGCTGTTCCAAATTGCCTTTGCCTTCGATAATTGTTTTGATATCCACACAGAAATAGAATGGATATTGGCTTGCTTGAGGACCGGTATTTTTGAGTCTTTCTGATTCTGATCGAGCGAGGTACACTATCTCCTTAAGGTAAGAGAAAATTATCATCTCACCGGGAGCAATCCCTTTCTCTGAAATGCGTCCCTTCGTCAGAAGAAAGCGACCGAGGTCTTTATTTACAAGGTTTTCTTTAAAATAACGGTCGACCATATCACGAGTCCTCATGTCTTCATCATTTGCGCTCAACTTTATTATTCTCATATTGTCATGCCTCCGAATTACTTAACAGACTGCAATTTTGCAGTCTATTAATTGTTAGACTTTTGTTTAAAAACTGATTTCCAAATAATTATATAAAACTTGCTTTGCAAACACTGTTCGACATCTTTTCCTATAAATTTATGATTTAAAATTAGGTAAAATAATGAAACACTGGCGGAACAAACAAAAAAATATTTAAACTGGTTCACAACCAAATAAATTTACCTAATAGAGACTAATTCTTGGATTATTAGTATTCACTTCAAAAGTTAATTCGACAATTAATCAAAAAAATATTTTTCAATTTACTATACATCCTTATCGAGTTTCTTCTTTAAACCTTCAAACAGACTGTTGTTGAATGGCATATAGGTATTCTGTTCGGGTTGTTCCTCAATCTCGAAAATGATTTCATCGATGCGAAGGTCATTAAAACCAATGCCTGTAACACCAGAAATTTGTTTGCGGACTGTTACCTCATCCGCACCGATCTCCCTAAGGTGGATCACCTTTCCAATCATTGCGATTGTTGCCCCAATGGGTAATGCTTTCCCCGCAATCTCACAAATCCGTTCTATAATTTCATTGACCTGGTCATCCTGATCCGCAATCATCTTCTTTGACATATCCTCTTACTAATTAAACATAAACCATCCTAAAACGCACAAATAAAAATAGTGACTATTTTCCTATATTTGCATCCTTAAAATGACAATACAAAAGTAATGGAAATCTTAATCAGGAATAAAGTAATTGAAGCCATAAAAGTGCTTTATGGACAAATAGTTGACGAAAAACAGGTGCAGGTCCAGACTACACGCAAGGAGTTTGCCGGAGATAAAACCGTGATGGTTTTCCCATTCCTGAGATTTTCAAAAAAGACAGCCGAACAAACAGCCGAAGATATCGGAACATTTTTGGTGAATTCAATTACAGAACTTTCTGGATACAATATCGTAAAAGGCTTTTTGAACCTTGAGATCAGCAATAATTATTGGATCAACCAATTAAACACGGCTGCTGCTGATTTGAAGTACGGTTTTAAGTCTGCGGATGATAATTCTGAAATGGTGATGATCGAGTACTCTTCCCCAAATACGAACAAACCGCTCCACCTTGGGCATATCCGCAACAACTTGCTTGGCTTCTCCATCAGCGAAATTATGAAAGCCAATGGAAACAAAGTGGTGAAGACCAATATTGTTAACGACCGTGGGATTCATATATGCAAGTCGATGCTTGCATGGCAAAAACTGGGTAACGGCGAAACCCCTGAATCATCGGGTAAAAAAGGGGACCATTTGGTTGGGGAGTTTTACGTGAAGTTCGACCAACTGTTTAAAAAGGAGATTGCTGCCCTTGTAGCTGAAGGGTTAACAGAAGATGAAGCGAAAGAGAAAGCCCCGATCATCAAGGAAGCGCGTGAAATGCTCCTTCGTTGGGAGGCCAACGAACCCGAAACCCGCGAACTCTGGGAAACGATGAACAGTTGGGTTTATGCAGGTTTTGCTGAGACCTATAAAACTTTAGGTGTTGACTTCGACAAGATATACTATGAATCAAATACATACACAATTGGCCGTGATGAGGTGCTTCGTGGGGTAAAAGAGGGTATCTTTGAGCAAATGGACGATACTTCCGTTTGGGCAGACCTTTCCAAGGATGGCCTTGACAGGAAAATATTGTTGCGTTCTGACGGCACCTCTGTTTACATGACACAGGACATTGGTACCGCAAAAATCCGTTACTCCGAATATCCGATCGAACACATGATCTATGTAGTTGGAAATGAGCAAATGTATCATTTCCAGGTACTTTCGCTGTTGCTCGATAAATTGGGTTACAAATGGGGAAAAGATCTTTATCATTTCTCTTACGGAATGGTTGAGTTGCCCAAGGGAAGAATGAAATCGCGTGAAGGGACGGTTGTAGATGCCGATGATTTGGTTGCCGGAATGATTGACGTAGCCCGTAAAGTTTCGGAAGAACTGGGCAAATTAGATGGTTACTCTGACGAAGAGAAGGAGCGGATTTACCACACCGTAGCCCTTGGGGCGTTGAAATATTTTATTCTGAAAGTCGATCCGAAAAAGACGATGATGTTCAATCCGGAGGAATCGATTGATTTTAATGGGAATACTGGTCCTTTCATTCAATATACATACGCCCGTATCCAGAGCGTTCTTCGTAAAGCTGCCGATGCAGGGATAGAAATTCCGCTTGAGGTTCCTGCAATTGAGATCAATGACAAGGAGTGCGCTTTGATTAAGATTTTGAGTTCATTTCCTTCTGTCGTCGAAGATGCAGGCAAGAATCACAGTCCGGCTTTGGTAGCCAATTTTGTTTATGACCTTGTCAAAGAGTTCAATCAATTTTATCACGACATTTCGATCATGAACGAACCCGATGAACAAATTCGTAAGTTCAGATTGCTGCTTGCCAAAACAATAGGCAGTACGATCAAGAATGGATTTTCATTATTGGGAATTGAGGTACCGGAGAGGATGTAGGAATTTTTGAAATTTGTTGGGGATTTTCTCAAAAAGGAGAGGCATTAAAAAAGATTGAACCATTAAAATAATCATATCTATGTTTCTGGAAGTATCAGAAGCATATTACCTTCGGGAATATAAAATCAACCTGATCTTTAATACGGGTGAATCTAAAATTGTTGATCTATCACAGGAATTGATAGGACCGGTTTTTGAACCGCTAAAAGACATCTCTTTTTTTCGGTCTTTTACGATTAAATATAATACAATTGAATGGAGCAATGGTGCTGATTTTGCCCCGGAGTTTCTTCTCGAACTTGGTAATATTCAAGTGTCAAATTGATTTTATAAAAATAGGGTGTCCCATCGGTTGAGACACCCTATTTTATTTGGGTTCTAATAAAAGTAAGACCACCAAACCACAGATAAACTGTTCAATAAAAGTAGATTATCTTCACGTTCAACCCACTTCGGGGTTGTTAACTGACTTTTTCAACTTCCCCCCGGTTTCGTAAACTACACCGGGGGCTAATCATGTTCAACCACTCCGTGGTTGGGTTTTGGGTTGTGTTCATTTTACCCCGGTTCCGTAAACTACACCGGGGGCTAATCATGTTCAATCACTCCGCGGTTATTCAGTCAATTTCCGGTTTCCGTTATCCATCCTCCCTTCTCCCTTTTCCATTCGCCATTCTCCTTTTTCCGGTTTCCCTTCTCCGTTCTCCGTTCTCCGGTTTCCGATCATTTGATCTGCTCAAAGAAATCATTCCCTTTATCGTCCACAATAATAAACGCAGGGAAGTTCTCCACATAAATTTCCCTTACAGCTTCCATGCCCAACTCTTCAAAGTCAACTACTTTGACAGATTTGATACTGTCTTTGGCAAGGATTGCAGCAGGTCCACCAATAGAACCAAGGTAGAACCCACCATGTTTTTTGCAGGCATCGGTTACCTGTTTCGAGCGATTACCTTTCGCCAACATAATCATAGAGCCGCCAAGATCCTGAAAAAGATCAACATAACTGTCCATACGACCTGCAGTTGTAGGACCAAAACTCCCAGAGGCCATTCCTTTTGGAGTTTTTGCCGGACCGGCATAATAAACAGGGTGTTTTTTGAAGTATTCAGGCATTGGTTTGCCTGCATCAATCATCTCTTTAATTTGTGCATGAGCAATATCGCGTGCAACAATCAAAGTTCCTTTTAGTTTTAACCGTGTTTTTACAGGATATTTTGAAAGTTCTTTTCTGACTTCATCCATTGGCTGGTCAAGATCGATATCCACAGCGGGTTGCATATACGGAGCTTCTTTGGGAAGAAACCTTGCCGGGTTGCGTTCGAGTTCTTCAAGGAAAATCCCATCTTCTGTAATCTTCGCTTTGATGTTGCGGTCGGCACTACAGCTTACGCCAATACCTACGGGGCAAGATGCTGCATGGCGCGGCAAACGAATAACGCGGACATCATGGACAAAATACTTCCCGCCAAACTGGGCACCAAGTCCGCTCTCCTGACAAATTTTTGTGATTTTTTCTTCCCATTCCAAATCGCGGAAAGCTTGTCCACCAATGTTTCCTTCAGTG
>CAILKW010000628.1 GCA_903834845.1 uncultured Bacteroidia bacterium
TTAATATGTAATAGCCATAACGCTTGTTTTAAATGAATTATATTATAATTTTTCATGGATTAAAATAATTACCATGTCAAACATTATCAGATAAAAAATATAGGCCAGATATTACATATACTAAGTAACTTCGGTTTGGGACAAAGAAATATAAGCCGGTTCAAAAGAAAATATCTTGGTACTGAAAACAGGATTTACTCAAAAAACAAGAATTTGGATGATTAGAAAGTAATCTCAAATAACCACGGGAATATTGCTTTATAGGTTCATTTGGCAACTGAATCCGGTGTTAAAGGTATTCTCGGGGAGTATTTTCCGGATGATGCCGAAAACATATTGGCTCTCGTATATTATGAGATATCAGAGGCTACGGCAAGCCATTTGTTCTATTATTGGGTTGAAGTTCAAAACCTGTGATGAATGCAACAAGACTGCATTCATCAAGTTTCAGTGTTTTATGAAAATTTAAGTCTTTCCCAAAGCACGAGGCTTGACTTAAATAAAGAATTGATAAAGCACCTGAACCCCAACAAGGGATTTATTACGATATTACATCTGTTTTGAGCTACTCAACTGAAATCAGCTTTGTTGAATGGGGTACAACAGGGTCAAGGAAGACCTGGACCAGATCAACCATGGGAGGCCACCAGGCAAAATACATCTATGCCGTCTTTTATAATGTATTCAATGGAAGTATCGTAGATGTCTCAACCATCAGGATTTTCCTTAAATACCTAAACTTTTTCGATTTGAAACAAAAAAATTAGTTATGGATTTGCGATTCTGTAGTACAACTAATATTTTGGGGATGCATGGATTGGATGAAAACTTTGAGTTTTTGCAGCCGTTATCCGTTAGTCTTTAAAAGTCAAAGGACTTGATCATAGCGCAAAGAAAAGAAATAAAAAGCAACCAAATGGCATTCAAATACAAAGAGAAAATTATCCATTATGTAAAGTTTGAAATCACTTTTTACACAATAAAACTTGATGCACATATATATTTCAATTAAAAAGCGGAACGTGAGTAGCGACACCTTTTTACCCCCTATGTCTTGCAAATGATAATCCTAAAAAAGCAATAATTGATTATCAGTTACTTGCAAATTGAAAACACAAAATACACCCGTTTTAAAGGTGAAGAAACTTGATCTTATGGCACTTTTTCTTCTATTTCATGAAAAAAGCTGCAAGATAGGTTAATTATAAAGCTGCCGGATGGGATAAAAGTCAAGGTAAAGAAGAAGCCACTATAACTAACTTTCATTTGGTAAAAAATGTAGTAAAAAAAACATCTGCAGACTATTAGCCGACAGATGTTTTTATTTTATTATGGTGATTAGCTCACCAAAAGTAAGACTACTCTAAAATTATTTTAAACGTTTTCAGAGGATTTTGATTAACCTTGATAAAGTATAACCCAGGTGGGTAACCATATAGATTTATACTCTCTTCAATGTTCGTAGCTAATGATTTTGAGATTATTTTTCCTGAAAGATCAAATAATGTAATCCACGTACCGATTTTGGGAATATTGGTAAACTTCAAATAAACTCGTCCTTTTGTCGGATTTGGATAGGCAGTAACATCTTCATTATCAATAATTGGATCAATTAAAATTGGCATTTTTGAAGATTCCGCACCCTCCAAAACTATTGAACCTTCTTTCAAAACTGGCTGGCTGGCATTTAATGCTACAAACGGAACAATAACCACCTCACCGGATGTTGCTGAGATACATCCTACTGCATTGGTAACTGTGTAGGTATATGTTCCTGCGGTAAGACCTGTTATAGTTTTACTTGTTCCTGTTCCTGTAGTAGTAATTGCACCTGGTGCTCTTGTTAATATCCAGGTTCCTGATGCAGGTAAACCGCTTAAATCAACACTTCCGGTAGGTACAGTTAACGTTGGTTGTGCAACAGCACCTACAATTGGAGCTTCCGGAGTAGCCGGTTGTGCTGTAATGACCACAGTGGTAGATGCTAATGAATTACATGCGGCGGCATTGATTACTTTATAAGTAAATGCACCTGCCGGAAGACCTGTTACTGTTTTACTTGCTCCTGTTCCAGTAACCATTACTTCTCCTGGTGATCTTACTAATGTCCATGTACCATTTTCGGGCAAACCATATATAACAGCACTTCCTGTTGCCACAGTACACGTTGGCTGTGTAATTGCTCCTACCAAAGGTGCTTTTCGTAATGCTGGTTGGTTATTGATAACTACGTTATTGGATACAAGTGAAGTACATTCAACTGAATTTTTGACAGTGTAGGTATAAGTACCTGCTGCAAGACCTGATATAGTTGTACTTGTTCCTGTTCCTGTGGTAGCTATTGCACCAGGAGTACTTATTAATGTCCATGCTCCCGTAGGCAATCCGTTTAAAACAACACTTCCTGTTGTAAGAACACACGTTGGTTGGGTAATTTTTCCTACTGTGGGTGCATCCGGTGTTACAGGCTGTGGTTGGATAATCACATTGGCTGATGCTGCCGAAGTACATTCAATTGAATTGGTAACTTTAAATGTATAAGTTCCAGCTTCAATTCCTGTTACTGTTTTACTTACTCCGGTTCCGGTAATAGTTGTTCCATCCGGTGTTCTCGTTAATGTCCATCCTGTTGTAGGCAAACCACTTAAGACAACACTGCCTGTTGCCAAAACACATGTTGGATGGGTAATAATTCCCACAGTTGGCGGTGTCTGAACTGTTGGTGGTGTTTTGATAACAATACTGCCAGATGCCAATGAAGTACATCCTGAAATGCCATTGGTAACTTTGAATTTATAGGTTCCGGCTGCAAGTTCTGAAATTGTTGTACTGACACCGGATCCAGATTCAGTTATTCCACCTGGAGTACCAGTTAAAGTCCATGTACCGGTTGCTGGCAAACCATTTAACACTACTGCTCCTGTTATCACATTACAGGTTGGCTGTGTAATTGTTCCTACCAACGGTGCTTTTGGCGTTACAGGTTGGGCATTGATAACTACATCAGATGCTATCGAAATACATCCAACAGAGTTTTTGACAGAGTAAGTATAAGTACCTGCTGCAAGACCTGATATAGTTTTACTTGTTCCTGTTCCTGTGGTAGCTATTGCGCCCGGAGTTCTTATTAAAGTCCATGCTCCCGAAGGCAATCCGCTTAAAACAACACCTCCTGTTGCAA
>CAILKW010000629.1 GCA_903834845.1 uncultured Bacteroidia bacterium
ATAGTGACATCTGTGAGTTCTCTAAGACTATGACAGCCTGTGAGCTGACCGTACATAATGACCAGCATATGACTCCAGTAGGATGGTGTCATACCGGCTGTCCGGTCTTTGTGTTTGATTACCAGCCGTTCGAAGTAACGTTTCGGGAGAAACTGCACAATCTGTGCGAAAACATATTTGCCTACGTTCATACCTATTCCATTTTGCATTTAAGCGCAAAGGAACAAAATTCAAAAGGGCGACAAGGTTTTGAGAAGTTATTGTGCTGTTCATAAAATGGATA
The DNA here is from genome assembly GCA_903834845.1 of uncultured Bacteroidia bacterium. Lineage (GTDB taxonomy): Bacteria > Bacteroidota > Bacteroidia > Bacteroidales > Prolixibacteraceae > JAAFHB01. The sequence goes on from CAILKW010000629.1 coordinate 284, forward strand.
CGAGATAATTTAACAAAATTTAATAGACGCTAGTGCTTTATTGGTATATTTACCGATAAATACACTTTATTGGTAAATTTACCGATATTTTATGGCATAAAGGTTTTTCCGTAGGTGAGAGATTGATTTGAACTTTGCCTAAAGTATTATCTGGATAATTTTAGTTACAATACTATTACAACATCAAACTTACATAAATATCAAAAATACTCGTAAAATTGCTAATAGTCAATGATTCTTAGACTTTGTAGGATCCTATTATCACCTTAAAAAGCGCATAACTGTTTAATCAATTTGTATTTTTTTTGAAACACCACTGTAACATCAAAGCATCAATTTTGCCGATAGATAAATATGAATTGATATATAGTGGTTATGATTTTTTCAGTTAAGAAGTTTAAGATTGTTTTCGAAACCATTTCAGAGTTAAAAATTTCTGTAGAACCAAGCCCCTGTAACAACATGGTCATTTTCTGCGATTTCAAAAACTCAATGTTCAAAAACATCATCAAAGTACTTTCAGGTTTTTTACTGATTTTACTTTTTTACAATGCTACTATCGCGGCGACCGGAAGCATAGAAGGTTTGGTATTTGATAAGAAGACCGGAGAGACGCTTGTTGGAGCAACAGTCGTTCTTGAAGGGACCACAACGGGTGCCGTTACCGATTTTGATGGCCATTTTATTATTGCAGGGATTAAACCGGGTTCTTATAATGTCAAAGTTTCTTATATTTCCTACAATCCAATGGTGTTTGATAATGTTGTGGTAGTTGCCGACAAAAAAGTTCAGTTAAAAGTTGATTTGGAAGAAGCCAATACTAATATTGGTGATGTCATGGTTACTGCAACCAGAAGAAAAGGTTCGGATGTCTCGATTATTAGCGCGATTAAATCGGGTTTGATAGTTGCAAGTGGCATTTCCAATCAGCAAATAATGCGTTCGCAGGACAGGGATGCTTCTGAAGTTGTAAAGCGTGTGCCCGGCATTACCATTGTTGATGACCGTTTTGTAATTGTTAGAGGTTTGGGACAACGGTACAACAGTGTTTGGCTCAACAATTCTGCTGCTCCAAGTTCTGAATCCGACAGCAGGGCTTTCTCTTTTGATATCGTTCCAAGTTCAATGCTCGAAAATATGATGGTTTTCAAAACCCCAGCACCCGAACTGCCTGGTGATTTTTCGGGTGGGTTTGTAAAACTTGCAACCAAGGATGTTCCTGAATCAAATCTTTATTCGTTTTCAATAGGTTCATCGTTTACGCCGGGAACAACATTTAATGATTTTAACAAATACGAAGGTGGTAAATATGATTGGCTTGGATTCGATGACGGAACCAGAAAGCTACCATCAATATTTCCCAAAGATTTACGCGAAGTTGGTGCAAACGATCAGGCATTATTAGGCCGTATGCTGAATAAAAACTGGCTTGCAAAAGCTACTACAGCAATGCCCGATTTACGTTTTTCCTATACAATGGCCCACCGCTTTAAACTTAAAAAAGTAATTATCGGTGAAGTAACTTCTGTCAACTACTCAAATACAAGTAGTTCAGACGAGGTTGAAAATAATAATTTTGGAGTATTTCGTTTTGTGGAGGATAAACCTGGCTATGATTTCGCTTTTAAAGATAATGTTTACAAAAACACAGTTAAGCTTGGAGCAATGCATAACTGGAGTGCCTTTTTGGGCAAAGGAAATAAAATTGAGTTTCGTAATCTTTTCAATCATATAGGATATACAAAAACCTCATTCCGCCGAGGAACTGAATACTACAGCAATACCCAAATTAAATCGTATGAATATGGTTTTATGAGCCGCAACACTTACCTGGGTCAGCTGAGCGGCACACACGCTTTTAATGAGAATAAAACAAAGATCGACTGGATTGCCGGATATTCAAGGGCAACCCGTGATGAACCCGATTTGAAAAGGTTAAAACTAATCATGAATGAAACCAAATCCAATCCCAACTATGGAAAGTATTACATGGTGTTTCCTTCAAATCCACTGACAAGTAATGCAGGAAGGGTATATCAGAATCTTGGAGAAAATGCTTATACAGCAGCTGCCAATATCGAAAATACCTTTAAAATATTTAATATCAACCCTATAATGAAGGCGGGAATCTATGCAGAAAAAAAAGAGCGAGATTTCAATGCACGAAAATTGGGCTATGTAGTTTCTGATGGATCGCGATATGATAATAGTATCGGATATTTACCCTTATACCTTATGTTTAATGATGAAAATATTAATACAACTACAGGGATAAAATTGGCCGAAGAGACTGGCAAATCGGATTCTTATACAGGGAATAACGATCAGATTGCCGGTTATGTTGCCTTTCAAGTTCCTTTCACCGAAAAATTCTCGATCTATACAGGTGTCAGGGGTGAGAAAAACAAACAATCAATAAACAGTTACGACCGGTTTCAGCAACCAATCACTGTTTTAAATGACACTTTCAATATACTTCCTTCTATTAACGCTATTTACAAATTCAACGATAAGAATTTGGTAAGAATGGCTTATGGAAAATCATTGAACCGTCCCGAATTTCGTGAAATCGCCCCTTTTCCATTCTATGATTTCGACAATAACGCTGTCTATTCAGGAAATCCAAATCTTAAAAACGCAACAATCCATAACGGTGAGATAAGGTATGAGCATTACCCCTCGGAAAACGAAATTATCTCTGTTGGACTGTTTTATAAAAAATTCTTTAATCCTATTGAAGTAAAATATCTTCAGACAGGAAGTGGATTGGAATACACATATCAAAATGCAGAAAAAGCCTTTAGCTATGGCATTGAAGCCGAATTACGCAAAACAATAGCATCAACAGGTTTTTTGGAAAAGGTAAATATTGTATTAAACGGTGCCTATATAAAGAGTGAAATCAACTTTACGAATAAAGTGACTGAAAATACCCGTCCAATGGCAGGCCAGTCTCCTTATATTTTAAATGCCGGAATATTCTACAGCGACCAGGAAAAAAGCAGACTGATGGTTAATCTCTTGTATAATGTGATCGGAAAACGTATTTACATCGTGGGTGTTCCTGAACAAAATGCTTGGGAAGATATTCCGGATGTTTATGAAATGCCCCGCAATCTTGTTGACTTTGTGATCAGTAAAAAAATAGGAAAATATGCCGAACTGAAATTCAGCATCAAAGACCTTCTTAACCAAAGTATTGTTTACAAACAAAATGTCAATGCTACGGTAGATTTGAGCCATTACACAGGTGGTGCTTCTGATATCAAAAATTTCGATCGTGATCAGGTACTGCGAAGTTACAAACCCGGTAGCAGCTATTCACTTGAATTAGGGTTTCGTTTTTAAATAAAACCAATTTTCTTTATTCTGCAGAATGTAAAACAGTTAACAACATTTTAAAATTACACTTAATTATTTATCAAAATTTTATTGTTATGAGACGAATTTTATCAAATGGATTATTCATGGCGACCCTTCTCTTAGTAGGGCTTTCTTCCTGTAAAAAGGATGAAGTGATCGTCAAAGCGACAGGAGTCACGTTGGATCAGACAGCGTCAACTGTAAGAATTGGCACTCCGCTTAAACTGACAGCATCAATCGCTCCCTTTGATGCAACCGACAAAACAATGACGTGGACAACACTGAATGCAACAGTTGCAACAGTTGCAGCCGATGGAACAGTTTCGGGAGTAGCCACAGGAACTACAGATATTACAGTTAAAACCACAGATGGCCTTTTCACAAGTAAATGTGCGATTACAGTATTTCCTGCAGCTGGTACAACAATTACTTTGGCTGGTAACATCACAGCTAATGTAACTTTAAAGTCAGATATCAATTATGTCCTTGATGGATGGGTTTATGTAAAATCTCCCGCGGTTATTACAGTTGAAGCAGGAACTATTATTAAAGGTAAAGTTGATACAAAGGCATCGTTGGTAATTGAAAGAGGTGCAAAGATCATGGCTGAAGGAACAGCTGCAAAACCTATTATTTTCACATCAGCAAAACCAGCTGGCTCGCGTTCAGCAGGCGACTGGGGCGGCGTTGTATTATGCGGTAATGCAAAAATAAATGTTGCAGGTGGTGAAGCTGAAATCGAAGGTGGTTTAGGAACCAAATATGGAGGAACAGACGATAACGATAATTCAGGTACTATGAAATATGTTCGTATTGAATTTGCAGGCTATGCTTTCATGCCGGACAAAGAAATTAACGGATTAACTTTTGGCGGTGTAGGTAAAGGAACAACTATTGACTATATTCAGGTATCATTTGCAAACGACGACTCTTTCGAATGGTTTGGCGGAACTGTGAATTGCAAGCACTTAATAGCCTTCAGCGGTCTGGATGATGAGTTTGATACCGATTATGGTTTCAGCGGATTTGTACAGTACATCGTAGGTTTACGTGACCCAATGATCGCCGATATTTCAAAATCAAATGGCTTTGAGTCAGACAATGACGGCACAGGATCATCAAACATTCCAACAACCAATCCAAGATTTGCAAATGTCAGTTTATTCGGACCTCTTGCAACTCCAACAACAACGATTAACCCTTTATTTCAGGCGTCAATGCATATTAGAAGAAAATCAAATCTTGAAGTTTATAATTCAGTATTTGCAGGTTGGCCAATGGGACTATTAATGGCCGATTCAAAAGGAAATGCAGGTACAGGTGCCCAGGTTAAAGGTTGTATTCTCTCTGGAATGACTGACAATTTCGGCGGTAATACTTCTGGCGAACAGACTTTCTTCACAGATGCAGCCCGAATCAACAGAACAATTGTTGCAAATACTGATTTGAAAGTTACAAGTCCGTTCAGTCTTACAGCTCCAAACTTTCTGCCATTAACCGGTTCACCTTTGTTAACCGGTGCAGCAACATCGCTTCCTGCCGGACTTGATGCAACTGACTATATTGGAGCATTCAAAGCCACAGACTGGACATTAGGATGGACAAACTGGACTCCTAAAACTACTGTTTATTAATTCTAAAAAATAAAATAAATAAAGGCAGCTCCTTCGGGGGCAGCCTTTTTTTAATATTGGTATGGACTGGTTGAATACATCCTGCTAATAACTATATTCACAGTCTTTTAATCAATAATAAATCAGCAGTAATGAAAAAGAAATTATTAGTTATCCTCTTGATATTCATGGCTTCCTATGCTTACACACAGGACATTGAAAATATTAACGGAAAATACTATAAAAAAGGGATGCTCTATTCAGGGGTGCATACTGAGTACTTTGAAAACAGAAATCCTAAGACGATTTTGAACATTTCGAATGGAGTTCTGGAAGGAACAGTCACTACGTTTTTTGAGAACGGGTCCAAACAAGAATTACGATCGTATAAAAACGGAAACAAAGATGGAATTTGGATTACCTGGGACAATTCAGGAAGAAAAACAGCACAGGCAGAATATAAGAATAATTTTAAAAATGGTGATTGGTTTATCTGGTCTGCTCAAGGGAAGCCCTTGTATGAATTACACTACAATATGGGAGTAAAAACCGGAACATGGAAAATCTTTGACGAAACCGGTAAACTACTAAGCGAAAGAAATTACTAGTTTGTTACACTTTCTTAACTGAATTGTAACAAGTTTGTAATCAAATTTTAACAACAGATAGTGATATTTGCAGTGTACTAAAAACAATAAAAATGAAAAAGGCTTTTTTAACATTATCATTCCTTGCAGCAGTTGTATTTGCATTTGCAGGCAACAACGGTAATTCTGAGAATAAAAACAGGGCAACAGAAACAGCTCCTGCCGTTGCAACGGTTTCAATTTCGGGAAAAGTGATCGATTTAACCTCAGGGGAAGCACTTGTAGGTGTTGAGGTAGCTATTGAAGGATCATCTAAAAAGGTTCATACCGATTTTGACGGACATTTTAAAATTGATAACATCGAACCCGGAGCATACAATGTTATTGCCTCTTATATTTCGTACAATAAAAGTTTTATCGAAAAATTACAGGTCGCAAAATCCAATCAGGAATTAAATATTAAATTACAGTCATCCAATTAGATAAAATCCGTAAGGATTCTACGATTAAGTATGTCAATTTGTATCGTTTTTTTTTAAGCGGAACTGCATTTTTGTAGTTCCGCTTTTTTTTCATATTGTATCCTTTTAAAACTTCGTAACAAAAATGTAACAGCATTGTAACAATAATGTAACAACAATATCGAAATTTCGCATCGTGATTAATTTTAAAAAGATATTGTAAAAAATGAGAAATAATCTGCTTACTCTTTCTATGTTCAGTCTTATTCTTTTTACCGTTCAGGCTCAAAACACAGAGGTATTTAAACCATCAGGAAAACCTGAAATACTAATTTTTACGAATTTCAATAGTTCATTTGCTGAAAGTAAAAATCTCAACAAATTTGATGTAACACGTGCCTATTTCGGCTATAGTTACAATTTTAGTCCTTCGTTATCGGGTAGGGTTACTCTGGACGTGGGAAATCCGGGAGCAGGGAAATTTCAAATGACCGCTATGCTAAAATATGGATATCTTCAATATCAGAAAGAAAAGCTAACAGTTAAATTCGGAATGATAGGCACAAACGGGTATGATGTTCAGGAAAAATTCTGGGGGTATCGCTATATTTATAAATCTTTTCAGGATGAATACGGTATGGGACCAAGTGCAGATATTGGGATAAGTGCTTCATTTAAATTCAATAACGTACTAAGCGCAGATGCCATAATTCAGAATGGAGAAGGCTTCAGGTCGCTGGATACTGACTCCGTATTAAAAGCTGGAGTTGGACTAACAATTCGTCCAATAAAAAATCTTGTTTTACGTGCATATTACGACAATATGAAAAAAGCAAACGCAACACAACAGACTACAGCTCTGATGGCTGGATATGCAAATAAAGTTATCAGTCTGGGTGCTGAATATAATTATCAGAGCGATAAAGGACTATTACTGGGCCAAGATTATTCCGGTTTTTCGTTTTATGCAACTTACTTCTTAAATACCAAAATAAATCTGTTTGCAAGGTATGATTACCTGAATTCAGCAAATAAAACCATTCAAACACTTTCGTGGAATTATTCAAAAGATGGGAAACTCTTCATGGCTGGTTTCGAGTACATTCCTGTAAAAGGATTGAAAATTTCACCTAACTATCAGGCTTGGAGTTCCCGTAATACTTCTAAATCCTTAATTTCAACCTTGTTTCTTAATGTTGAAATCAAATTGTAAAACCACTTCACCGGTTTTGTGTAATGTAATATTTTTGTAACATTTTTGAAACCAAAATGAAACAACACACACGTAAATTTGCTGTAAATAATTATAAATCAATTAAAAGATGAAAAAGTTACTGATAATCTTAATCGCAATTGCCGTTTTCGCATCATGCCAAAATAACAAGAAAAAAAGTGCTGATAAAGTTGTTAAAAATGTTAGTCTGAGTGCTGCCGGAGCTACATTCCCAATGCCATTTTACAATCAATTAATCTCGGATTACGCCACAAAAACCGGAATATTGGTAACTTACGGCGGTATCGGATCAGGTGGAGGAATTCGCAGCTTAAAAGATAAAGTAGTAGATTTTGGTGCAACGGATGCTTTCCTTACAAATGAACAAGCTGCTGAATTATCAGCTCCTATTGTACATGTTCCAACCTGTCTCGGAGCAGTTGTTTTGGCTTACAACCTACCCGGAGTTACTGCCTTAAAGTTAAAAAATGAAGTTTTGGCAAAGATATTTATGGGTGAGATTAAGAAATGGAACGACACACAAATAAAATCAGATAATCCTGATGTAAAACTGCCGGATTTGAATATTTCAGTTATCTATCGCTCAGATGGTAGTGGTACCACATTCATTTTCAGTGATTATATGAGTAAAATCAGCGAAAAATGGGCAAAAGAGATTGGCACAGGTAAGTCTTTGAATTGGCCAACAGGTATGGGCGCTAAGGGTAATCCTGGAGTTGCAGGAACAATAAAACAAACAGAAGGTGCCTTTGGATACATTGGTTCGGAATATGCGTTTGCTCAAAAATTACCTTATGTTTCACTCCAAAATAAAGCAGGAAATTTTATTGAACCATCACTTAAAGCCATTAGTGCCGCTGCAAAAGCCGAAATCCCTGCTGATACCCGCGTAATGCTAACTAACTCCATTGATCCTGAGGCTTATCCTATTAGTGCTTTTACATGGATAATTTTATATAAAGAACAGGCATACAGTGACAGAAGTCGCCAGCAGGCAGAAGAAACCATCAAATTTTTGGATTGGCTAATCAGTTCTGATGCACAAGCCATTGCACAAAAAGTTGATTACGCTCCACTACCTGAAAACGTAGCTGGTTTAGCCAAAAATATTTTGAAATCTGTTACATATAATGGTGAGACAATTCTAAAATAGAAGTCTTCAGGTAAGAGGTTTATTGAAGAAAGCGAATTGCGACTTAATCCAATTCCTTCACTCCCTACTGATTACTCCTTACTGATTACTGATTACTGATTACTGCCTACTACAATAATAAAACCATCAATAACTAAATTGCAATAAGGTGTCAAGCGAAAAAATTATAAAAAACCTCTTAAAGGCATCGTCAGTTGTTATTCTGCTCATTTTTGCAGGAATGGCATACTCAATGATTAAGGGTGCTATTCCTGCTTTTAAGGAGTTTGGTTTGTTTGGTTTCAT
>CAILKW010000630.1 GCA_903834845.1 uncultured Bacteroidia bacterium
AGGAATAATGGATCTTACTGCCAACTTCTTATTCTTTGACAGAGTTTGGGCTGGAGGTACTTACCGCGTTAATAATTCTTACGGACTACTTTTTCAAGCTTTTATTGATAGGGGTAAACAACTGAAACTTGGATATGCTTACGACCTTACCACTTTCCACCCGACACAAGCTAACGCTGGTACCCATGAGTTTATGTTGAGTTATGATTTCCCTTATAAAAGAAGAAGATACTGCCGATTCACTCCACGTTATTTTTAAACAAATGGCAAAACAAACCCATAATAAAGCTGCAACGGTTAAGTCGAAAAGACTACCCGAAACCCCTCTAAAGATATCTTATCTGATCATTCTAATTGCCTATGGTTATGTTACAGTAGTTACACCTAATCTGCAAGCGTTGGATTCCAACGGACCGAAATTCATGACTCTTGCCTTTCTCAATTTATTAACCTTCGTATTTCTATTTACGAAAAAAGAATTTAGATCCAGATCAGAGTGGTACTATTCCTTTTTTACAAGCAAAATAGGAATCGCCTATGCAGGTTTAATGATTGTGTCGTTGCTCTCATTTTTCAAAGCCATTAATATCTTGGAATCGGTATTGCATTTTACTAAGGTATTTACTACTTTTTCAGCAGCTTACCTTGTCTCAATACTAATTTATGCCGATAAAAGAAATATACCTTATTTATGTGTAGCAATGACATTGCTACTTATTTACGACAGTGTTACTATTTTTTCCGGTATTAATAAATTTCTAAATGGCAAATTGTCATCTATTGGTGAGCTTAAAACTGTTTACTCAAATAAAAATATACTTGCCTCTTCAATTTTTGTCAAAATCCCTTTTGCACTTTGGTTAATGGTTTATAATAGAAATTGGCTGAAGATATTTGGAATGATTGGTTTGCTTTGTGGCATAACAGCTACTTTTTTTATGAGTACCCGTGCTTTTTATGTCGGAACTATTGCATTAACCCTTGTGATAATTATTTTTTTCATAATAAGATATACGAAAACAAAAGACAAGTATAACATTAGGTTAACAGCAATATTCTTGATTATAGTTTTTTGTAGTTTCGGGATCTTTTCATCAGTACAAAAGTTTTTGTATCCTAAGGAAGCTGATGGATTTACAGTGAGTATTGCAGCCCGAATGTCAACAATTACTGATCCTGGAGGAGCAAATAGAGTGGAAGGCTGGAAAAGATCCTGGAATGTTTTCAAGGAAGACCCAATTCTTGGTATCGGACTGGGCAATTGGAAAATCGCTACACTTAAGGAGGAGAATCAGACAAGTGTGGATTTTACTTATCAATATAAGGCTCATAACGACTTTATTGAAACAACTGCAGAAACAGGGATTTTCGGAGGATTTCTATTTCTATCTATTTTTGTTTTATCTGGTTGGATTCTTTTAGTTACCTTGCTTAACGATGCGACCTCTGAAAAACTAAAATTCTTTTTTTTACCGGCTATGGGTTTGTTTTGCTATAGCTTTGATGCAAACTTTAATTTTCCTCAGGATCGACCTGAAATGCAAGCTTTATTTGGACTTTACGTTGGGTTGGCAGTCGCATTATACAGCAGCAAAAATTTGGTTACCTCCAACAAAAATACTAAGGATTTTTCTTCTATTCTAAACAGAATTCGGGATAGTTTTCCGTTTTTATCTAAATCCACCAACCTTAAAGGACAATCACATTTGAGTATTTCTCTCATTATTATTTATGGACTTATACTTACCGCATGCTCGTACATACTAATTCTAAACTTCAATTCATTGAAACTCCAGCGGTTTATAAAAGTGGAAATTAATCGAGAAAAACTAACCTTGCCTGCATCCAAGTTTCTAAATGGATTTCCATCTATCCCTGATATAAATGTTGTTGGAGAGCCTATAGCTGTCCAAAAGGCCCGCTATTTGATTAACGAAAAGCGATATGATGAGGCTATTACACTGTTGAAAAATGATCAATCCAGTCCTTACGATACACGTAAAGAGTATTTTATTGCTATGTCATACAATAGCCAGAATAATATAGACAGCAGTCTTGCCTATTCTCAAAAAGCTTACAATATGAAACCCTGTTTTTTCAAAAATATTGCAATTCTATGCAATCTTCTTCAAAAAAAGGGTATGATAAAAGAGGGTGATTCTATAGTTTCTAAGTATTTGAGTGTTACCAAAACAAACAAGGAGGCTTGGTTGTATGCTTCATCTTTCTACGACAAGGCAGCAAATATGAATAAAGCTGTTTCAGTTATTGATTCGGCTGCCAGGTATTTCCCTACTGATACCCTTGTATTGAAGCAAAAGTCTTCTATACACCGGAAGGCAGTGATGGTTCTTTACCAGGGATTGCGTAATGAAGCCTCTGCTGCTTTTAACGCTAAAAGATACGATGATGCTGCCAGATTATATTCGGAATTATTGATTAAAGCTCCAACTCTTACCGAGGCACGGAATTTTAGGGCATTTTGTTATTACTATTTAAAGGAATACGTTAAAAGTAACAATGATATAGATATCCTCATTTCCAGCGGCATGACCCAGTCAAACCTTTTCAATCTTCGTGGGGTTAATTATTATAATCTTGGTAATAAGGATGAAGCTTGTAAGAACTATAAAATCGCTGCGGATATGGGTGATAAGGACGGATTGAACAATTACCCAAAGCTTTGCCAACCGGTTAAAAAATAAATTGTTGTCGGTATGTAACTGATAATATGATTCACGGTGGAGTTTCCCGGAAAATATTATTTTATTAGTTTCCCTTTTCAAACCCTAAATTTAATATTTTAAAGGCTATTGCCTTTAATAACAACTATATATAAAAATTAAATCCGTTTAAGCAATTTTAGAAAACTATATGTTGTGCCAATTCTTTGAGATAACGTTCCAGAAAAATTGATATATGTTATTTCGGTTTAATTCCCCTTTTTTAGACGAATAAACTCTCTATAATACCCGAAAGTAAAACCATTAATTGAAATTCAAATTTTTTGCTTTTTAATAGCTTCAAATTCCTTTTAAGAGAATATCTCTCTTAGCTCCTTGTTGCTTAGTTTACCCAGCCAGCTTTCGCCTGTGGCAACCGTCATATCTGCCAAATGCTTTTTCGCCTGAATCATATCATCAATACGTTCTTCGAAAGTGTTTTTTGTTATAAACCTGTGAACCATCACGTTTTTCTTTTGTTCGATGCGGTAAGCGCGGTCAGTGGCTTGATTTTCAACAGCTGGATTCCACCAAAGGTCGTAATGGATTACATGAGATGCTGCAGTAAGATTTAAACCCGTTCCGGCAGCTTTTAGTGAAAGTAAGAATATTTTGTCAGCACGGTTGGTTTGAAACCGTTCAACCATTTCTTGACGCTGGTTTACATTACATCCACCATGATAAAACATTGGTTTTTCGCCAAAACGTTCTGTAATAAAACGTTCGAGTAATTCACCCATTTCGCGAAACTGTGTGAATATCAAAACTTTCTCGCCACTTTCAATTATACTGTCCAATAATTCAAACAACAGCTCAATTTTCCCTGAAAGTGAAGCATCAAATTTTCCGTTTTTTAGAAATTGTGTCGGGTGATTGCAAATCTGTTTTAAGGCCAGAATCATTTGAAGAACTAGGCCTTGTCTCTTAAATAGTGACTGACTGTCAGACGAAGTTACACCTTCGATCTCATCCATTGCTATTTGCAAAGTTTTTTCGTAAAGGGTAGCTTGTTGACGAGTGAGTACTGCAAATTGGTTTTGTTCAATTTTATCGGGCAAATCGGAGATAATGTTTTTATCACTTTTCATACGGCGCATCATAAATGGAGCGGTTACTTTACGGAATCGCTTAACTGCCTGTTCATCGTTAAAAACCTGAATTGGTTGAGCATAATCTTCCTTAAAGGTTTTAATATTTCCTAGATAACCTTTATTTGCAAAGTCCATTATTGACCAAAATTCTGATAACCTGTTCTCTACCGGAGTACCGCTCATTGCTATTCGAAGCTGAGCACCTATACTTTTAACTGCTTTACTTTGTGCTGTGTCGTGATTTTTAATGTTTTGGGCCTCGTCAATTATCATTACCTGCCATTTTTGTTTTTTAAGCTGCTCGGCATCGCTGCG
>CAILKW010000631.1 GCA_903834845.1 uncultured Bacteroidia bacterium
TCGTTTAAAGAAATCCCCTAACATTTGCTGAGCCTCCAGCCAATTCTCACGGTTAATACAATATTTGATGTAAGGTGGATTTATTTCTCCCTGAATCAGGCCTGCCTTCTTCAATTCTTTCAAGTGCTCCGAAAGAGTAGAGCGAGCGATGGGCAATTCTTCTGCCATGTCGCCACTGTAACAACATTTATTCAGGTTATTGGTTAGGTAATCAAGAATGAAAACCCGAACAGGATGCGAAAGAGCTTTGCCGTACTGAGCCAATTTTTCCTGATTGTCTGTGAAGTATTTAACCCTATCCGTCATTAAAATTATATTTCGTGTTTTGACGAAACAAATATACACAATCTTTATATGCAAATGAAAATCTGATTAATAATAACTACAGATTCTTCATTTTACAAAATTCGTTAAATCAGAAAAGTAAACATTAAGGCAAAAAAGAAGCTCTTAAGGCAATTTCAAGTTACGGGTATTACTGGCTCTCAATTTTTGCTTCTTGGTGTATAAATTGTGTGAAGCAATTCATGAGATTTATGACCAAGCGGGGCTCCAAGAAAATCGTGATACAATAGCATTACATCTTGATTTTCATGTGATTTACGTAATTGTTTCCCTTCGTCCTCACGATATATAGCTTTAAGCCTTTGTGTTCTTATTGCATCATTAACCGGTCGAGGTTGGCCGCCGCCACTTATACAACCTCCGGGGCAGCCCATAATTTCAATAAAATGATATGGACTTGTACCGTTTTTAATTTCGTTGAGTAACATTGCTGCACCTTTTAACCCGCTGGTAACAGCCACTTTCACAGTTACTCCGTCCAAAAACGTAAATGCTTCCAACGGATTTTCAATTTTCAATTCGGCAGTTTTTATTCGATCCAATCCTTCGAGAGGTGCAATATGAAGATTATCTGTCGGAAGTTCACGCCCTGTAACAAGTTCATATACTGTACGCAACGCTGCTTCCATCACTCCGCCTGTAGTTCCGAATATATCTGCTGCTCCGGTTGAAAGACCTAAAGGACTATCAAATTCACCATCAGCCAGATTACGAAAATCAATGCCGGCATCTTTTATCATCCTTGCCAGTTCACGAGTTGTGATCACGGCATCAACATCAGCTAATCCGTTATTAAACATTTCGGGGCGTGTAATTTCATATTTTTTGGCAGTACACGGCATAACAGAAACGACAAAGATATTTTTCGGATCAATATTCATCTTCTCTGCAAAATATGTTTTTGTTAAAGCACCAAGCATCATGTGCGGTGATTTACAACTCGAAAGATGTGCTAACTGAGCGGGATACCTATGTTCCATAAATTTTATCCAACCGGGGCTGCAACTTGTAATCATTGGTAAAACTGCTGTTTTTTCAGGGTCAGTAAGAGCAGTTTTCACCCTTTGAAGAAATTCAGATCCCTCTTCCATAATAGTAAGATCGGCAGCAAAATTGGTATCAAAAACGTAATCGAAGCCCAAATCGTGTAATGCAGTAGCCATTTTGCCTGTGACTAATGTACCTGGTTCATATCCAAATACTTCGCCAAGTGCAGCTCTTACAGCGGGAGCTGTCTGAACTACAACTATTTTCGACTTATCGTATAATGCTTCCCAGCTTATTGCCGTTGAATCTTTCTCTTTGAGTGCTCCAACAGGACAGACTAAAACACACTGTCCGCAATTGGTACAAACTGATTCGCCAAGAAGCTCATCCTCCGATGGGCCGATAAATGTAGGGAAACCGCGATGGTGTGGATTCATCAAACCTACTCCCTGAAGATCGTTGCAAACTGTTACGCAACGGCGGCAAAGAATGCACTTTGAACTGTCGCGGACGATTGATGGACTTGAGCTGTCTATAATATCTTTCGATTTGGCACCTTCATACCTGAATTCGCTGATTTGGATTAAATTACCAAGATCCTGCAGCTCACAGTTTTGATTTCGCCAGCAACGGAGGCACTCTTTTGGATGGTCAGAAAGCATTAGCTCATAAATCACTTTTCGGACATTACGAACACGCTCGGAATTGGTATGAACAACCATTCCCTCTTTAACAGCAGTAACGCAGGATGCCATAAGGGTTTTGCCTCCTTCAACTTCAACCACACAAATACGGCACGAACCAATCTGGTGTACATTCTCCATATAACAAAAGTGAGGAATCAAAATATTATGCTGTTTTGCCGCTTCAAAAATCGTCGTTCCCTCTTCAACCTGAAAAACTTTATTATTGATAGTAAGATTTATCATAGCATTTTAAATTTCGGTAGTTTAACGTCTTGAGCATTGTAAACATCTCATTGCTTCAGCAATTGCATTTAGTTTATGAAAACCTTGAGGAACTTCGTCAAAATTCCCTTTTCGTTGTTCAAGGTCAAGGTATCGCATCTGAAGTCGCTCATGTTCAATTGTATTTCCTTCCTCTTGCCCTTTTGGTGGAAGCTCAATAGGCTCACCGGTATTTAATTTGCCTTTTCCGCCGAGGTATTTGTCAATAGATTTTGCCGCATTTTTACCGTCTGCTATGGCTGTGATTACAACATCCGAACCGCGAGCAACATCACCACCCGCAAAAACTCCCGGTTGAGTAGTCATTTGTGTTTGCGGATCTACAATAAAAGTTCCCCAATCGGTAATCCCAACCTCTGCTTTAGAGATAAATGGAAAATCGGAATATTGGCTAACAGCCGGAATTGCCAGATCAACCTCAATCATAAAGTTAGAGTCAGGAATAACCACAGGTATCCTGCGGCCATCCTTCCCAAATCTGCCGGGTTTCATTTTAACACACTCTATTTTGGTGATATTCTTATTCCCTACAAAACGCACTGGAGCAATCAGCTCGTGCAAAATAATCCCCTCCTCAATTGCATCATTTATTTCGCGTTTGTCTGCTGGCATTTCCTCTCTTGTTCTCCTGTAAAGAATGTGTACTTTTTGGGCACCAAGCCTAAGTGCAGATCTTGCTGCATCAATGGCAGTACTGCCACCACCAATTACTGCCACAACTCCCTTAACTGTAACGTTCTTCTTGAGATTAATATCTCTCAGGAAGTCTAATCCGTGATAAACTCCCTTTTTTTCTTCACCCTCAATCCCTATCTTCCGTGATAGTTGAGTTCCTGTAGCTATATAAATAGCACTGTATTTTGATTTTAACTTTTTAAATGTAATGTCTTTCCCAATTTTTGTATTGTAAATAATATTTATACCGGCTTGGGTAATAGAGGAAATCTCTTTGCCTAATGCTTCTTTCGATAACCGGTATTCAGGTATTCCATAAGCAAGAATTCCGCCAGCAACGTTTTTTTCCTCATAAATATCAACTGTATATCCTTGTCTTGCAAGATAATATCCGCATGTCAAACCAGAAGGACCAGCACCTATAATACCAACTGATTTCCCGTTTTTCTGAAAAATCAAACTCATAAAAGGCTCACCCGAATTCAACACATAATCGGCTGCATAACGTTTTAAATCTGCAATAGCAATTGGTTCATCAAGTTGAGCCCTCCTACATTTGTCTTCACACGGGTGGGTGCAAACACGCCCGCAGATAGATGGAAATGGGTTTTCTTGTCGTATAAGATTATAGGCATCACGCACCCTTCCTGCTGCAATAAGTGCAATGTACCCCGGGACGTTCACACCTGCAGGGCAGGCATTCTGACACGGAGAGAGAAAAAGTTCACTGCAAACACCTGCACGACAGTATTTTTGCTGTATGTGCTCATCGTATTCATGTCTGAAATATTTGATAGTGCTGAGCACCGGGTTAGGAGCTGTTTGTCCTAAACCACAAATAGCAGATTCTTTGATTGAATTTCCCAACTCAACAAGTATTTCAACATCTCCTTGTTTACCTTCTCCCCGAGTTATTCGTTCAAGGGTTTCCAACATTCGTTTCGTTCCGATACGGCAGGGAATACACTTTCCGCAGGATTCATCCTGAACAAAATCCATAAAAAAACGAGCCATATCAACCATACAGGTATCTTCATCGGCACAAACCAAGCCGCCGGACCCCATAATAGCACCATGCTGAATCAGCGAGTCGTAATCTATGGGGGTATTGAGATGCCCCGGGGTAAGACAACCGCCTGAAGGACCTCCAGTCTGAGCTACTTTAAATGATTTTCCTCGAGGAATACCGCCCCCAACTTCATAAATGATTTCACCAAGAGTAACTCCCATTGGCACTTCAATCAATCCTTTATGAACAATATCCCCGGCAAGGGCAAACACTTTTGTTCCTTTACTTTTTTCAGTTCCGATGGATGCGAACCATTCGGCACCATTTAAAATTATCGGTGCAATATTGCCAAATGTTTCAACATTATTAATTACGGTTGGTTTTCCATACAAACCACTTTGAACGGGGAAAGGAGGTTTCTGACGTGGCTCTCCTCTTTTTCCTTCCACAGAATCCATTAAAGCCGTTTCTTCGCCACAAACAAAAGCTCCTGCTCCAATTCTGATTTCAATATCGAAGCTGAAACCACTATTAAGAATATTATTTCCCAGCAGTCCCATTTCCTGAGCAGCTTTAATTGCCATTGTCAGCCGTTCGATAGCAATCGGATATTCAGCTCTGATATAAACGATACCTTTTGAAGCTCCAATTGCATACCCTCCAATTAACATTCCTTCAATAACTGAATGGGAATCACCTTCGAGTAAACTACGATCCATAAACGCTCCCGGGTCGCCCTCATCGGCATTACAAATAATATATTTCTGATCATCTTTTGGTGCGTTAGCCATTTCCCACTTAAAACCTGTCGGAAAACCACCACCGCCACGGCCACGCAATCCAGACTTTTTAATTTGATCAACCACCTCTAAAGGTGTCATTGAAGAAAGAACTTTTGCCAATGCAAAATATCCATCTGATGTAATATACTCATTTATTGATGCGTAGTCAACTATGCCGCAATTACGGAGTACGATCTTTTTCTGATGTTTAAAGAAAGGAATATTGTTCAAATTAGGTATTATCTCTCCTGTATCATGGTCTTTGAAGCATAACTTATCAGCAATTCGCCCTTTCTTTATGTGCTGATTGACTATAATAGCTGCACTTGCAGGATTCAGATTACAATACAACGTATTTCCAGGATTAATAATTAAGGTTGGCCCAAGTGTACATGCTCCCATGCAACCAGTCAGTTTTATTTTAACTTTCGATTGAAGATTTGCATGCTCCAACGCCTGTACAAATGCCTCTTTAAAATCTTTACAATCAGAGGATAAACAACCGGCAGCATAGCAAATATGGGCGGTGAACTGATATTCTTTCTCCTCATTTAAAAAATCGTTCTTTATCGCTTCAAGATCGTTTTGTGAATTGATTTTCATAACGTTAAAATGTAAAGTAACTGCAATCAAAAATTGTTCTGGTAATGATTATTTGAAATCTTTGGTTAGAATTATTCTCATTATTTCAGCATACCGAGAATACGCTGAATTTTATTAGGGTTAACTTGTTTGTAAACTTTGTTGTTGATTGTCATAGCAGGTGCCAAGCCACAAGCACCAATGCAGCGCATCACTGTCAATGAGAATATTTTATCCTCAGTGGTTGCCCCAACATCAATACCCAAAACAGATTTTAGTTTACTCAATACCTCCTTGCCCCCACGTACATAGCAGGCCGTTCCCAGACATATTGAAACGGTGTATTTACCTTTTGGCTGTGTCGAAAAGAAGGAATAGAAAGTTAAAACACTGTTTACTTTCGATATTGACAACTCCATTTGATCAGCAATAAAATGCTGTACATCAGGAGGAATATGGCCAAATATTGCCTGTGCAAGATGCAAGATCTGAATCAGGTTACTCTCCTTCTTGTTGTAATCCTTTATGACTTCTTTGAGAAGGTCAAATTTTTTCGCTTCCGTCATATTGTGAACACTGCAAACTTCCTCTGTGGTAATCATATTCCTGTCTCCTTATAATTAGATTATCAGATACTTAATGTGATATTTACTATACGGTAATGCTTTTGATTCGTAATTTGCCTTTTACGATTTTCAAAACTAAATATTATTTCCCAAACTAAATCTGTTTTTTTAGATTCTTTTAACAATACAATCTAAAATTAATAAATCCATTCCGAAAATCCTTTTCATGCCTCAATCCTGTAACAGAACGAAATAGTTAAAATAAGTATATACTATTGATTTATTGTGCCTTCGTGATTTGTATTTTTTAGCTTAAACATGATTCAAGGGATCGCAGTTCTGACAAATATAAAAATTACAAGCTTTCGCAGATTTAATAATTTCATAACATAAATTTAATAATTGAATAATTATCAAAAATAATTGCTTTCGGACGACTAATTTTGATCAGATGCATAATATCTGACATTTTGTTTTCAAATTATGGGAAAGGGCACGGTACTTACTGTTGACATGACTGAAGAAACAATACGCAGACTGAAAAAAGATGACATATCAGCTGTGGATGACCTATTTAAGTACTACTATCCACGTTTGTACCGTTTTTCCGTATCAATCATGAAGATTGAAAATGACATTGACGATATACTTCAGGAAGTTTTTGTTAAAATATGGCTCAACCGGCAAAAGATCTATAATGCTGAGACTTTTAACTCATACATTTTTACCATCACGAAAAACGAAGTCCTGAATTTAATCAGATCAAAACAGAAAGATCAGTCTTTCAGGGACGAGCTTTATCTTAGGTCAGTGGCAGAAGAGTACCATACTCCAAATCCTGTTGAATACAATGGAATTAAAGCAGGGATTGACAAAATAGTGGAAAATCTCCCCGAAAAAAGAAAGCAGGTATTTGTTTTAAGTCGTACAGAAGGCCTGTCAAACAAAGAAATTGCCCAGCAACTGAATATCTCTCATGTTTAACCAGTTTGTGGTTGCTGAAATCCCCGCCTTGAAAAGGTAGCATACTCCGACCCAATTGCAACACCTTGGGAAACATGGAAAAAAATAAATGAAATTGATTTATGAGAAAGGAGTAAA
>CAILKW010000632.1 GCA_903834845.1 uncultured Bacteroidia bacterium
CTTGCTTTAAACGGGCTAATTGTTTTTCAAGGTTTTTAATTTTTTCTTCCTTGAGTTTCTCCTGATTTTCAATTAGCAAGCCCTGATTATATTCTGTTTTTTTTAGCAACATTGTGTAAATTACTCTTGATAGTTTATGCGCAGTAGTTAAAGCTGCTCCACGCCCACCTAACCTAGCTCGCATTCTGCGATAATAATCGCCAATTGGAGTTTTGTTTGTTGATAAACAGGAGGCTGCTTGTCTTAAATATTGTCCTGCTTTATTGTTTTTCTTCATCATTTTACTGCTAATGATTTTCCCTCCTGAGATTTTTGTATTAGGTGTAAGATTGAGCCAGGCTGCGAAGTGTTTAGCACTTTCCCATTTACTCATATCTACTCCCACTTCTGATATAAATTCCAATGCTGTTACGTCACTTATTCCAGGTATTTTACACAAATCTACTCCAGATATTGCAATCAGATAAGGCGAAATTGCAAAATCAAATTGATTTTTTTTTGCTTTTAACTTTTTTTTTAGCGTTCCTTCCAGGCAGGTAATATCTCCTTCGTTTATTATTGCTACTTGTTTGAGTAATTGTTGTCGTATTTTTTCTTCACATCTTTTGATCTGCTTTTGAAGGAATTCATAGTTTTCAACGGCTTGTTCCAGCATAAACAGATATTCCTCTTTCCATATTCCTTGCAATGATTTGATTATTTCCTCGTGGGAAGCTTTAATCCTTGGATCACAAAGCGTACACAGAATTTGAGGATCTCTTTCTCCTGCTATAATGGCCTTCACCATTTTCATTCCTGTTTTACCCAAGATATCACTTATAACTGTATGGATTTTAATATTCATCAACTCAAGTGCCTTTTGCATTCGTCTTATAGAATCTGCCCCTAATAAAATTAAATTTTTCCGCTGTCGAGTATAATCTCTTAGCATACGAATTTCATTGTCTGGTTGAAAGCTTTTCTGCAACAACCCACAAGTATGTAGCTTTTGAAGCCAGATGGAATCCGTGTCATCTTTCTTTCGTCCAGTAACATTTTTTGCATGTTTGGCATTAACTAAGTAGGGTTCTATTCCTGCTTCTTCAAGTAAAAGGTAAAGCGCCAACCAATATACACCTGTACTTTCCAATGCAGCGGTGGTGACCCCATTGGTTTTACAATAATCCACAATTTCATGTAAATCGCATGTAAATGCAGATGTGGTTTTTACTTCGTGACTTCCATTACCATCGTTAATCGCCACACAATGCAGAGTGTCTCCGATATCTATCCCTGCTGCATACGGATTAAATACAGGCAATCCACTTCCCATTTTAACTACCCCTGTTTTTTGCTTCTCCTTTTTCATAACTTTGCTTTTGCTTAATATTTAACTTTGAAAACAAAAGCAGCACATAAAGGCACTTAAAATCTGAAATTGATCTCCTATACGGTGTTTAAGCATATACTTAACATCCATTTGAAATTTCAAGTAGTGCCCCGAACCAAACTTTGTGGAGGAATGAAACTACCAATCACAAACAGGTTTCTTATGAGCTGCTTTTTTCAAAGTTATCTGTTTTGAGGTTGGAGAGTCGCCACTCCCGGAAACTTTGTGATAACCTCGGGATAAAAGAGGGTGATAGAAAATATATTTTAAAAAAACTGGAAACTGAAGGATACATCAATGTTGAAAGAACCAAGACATCTTTAGATATA
>CAILKW010000633.1 GCA_903834845.1 uncultured Bacteroidia bacterium
ACACATAGTCACATAGACTTTTTTACTATGTGTCTATGTGTTTTTTTCTATGTTTCTATGTGTTTAAAATATCCCATCCTCAGTTGATTTTATTCGTAAAAATTAAACACATAGATACATAGGTTTTTACAAATAGGCACATAGATTACTTTACCAAGTGCAACAGTGTTTGGAAAAAGACATCAATAGCAAACGCCACACGACAACAACCACGGAGTGGTTAAACGTGAATAGCCCCCGGTGAAGTTTACGGAACCGGGGGAAACAAACGACACATCACGGCAACCCCGAAGCGGGTTGAACATTATTTTAATTAATTGATTTTGTGCTATTTGACTTTATTCGTGAAAATTAAACACATAGGTACATAGGTTTAACACATAGACACATAGAATATTGAACTATGTGTCTATGTGTTTTTTTTCTATGTGCCTATGTGTTTAAAAAAACTTTCCCCAGTTGATTTTATTCGTAAAAATTAAACACATAGATACATAGGTTTAACACATAGAGACATAGATTATTGAACTATGTTTCTATGTGTTTAAATAACCCATCAACCATCCATAAAAACTTTGCAACATCAAGTGGTTTTGTCAGATATTCGCAGACACCGGTTTTCAATATTTTTTCAATTTGGTGAGGCATAGCATCGGCACTTATTATCACAATAGGAATAGTTTTGGTTTTTTCGTTGGACTGAAGTAATTCAATAACAGCACTACCCTGAATATCAGGCAAATTAATATCAAGAAGTATCAAACCGACCGAAAATTCAATCGCAAGATTAACTGCCTGCCTCCCATGAATATCAGTAACCAGATGCATATTTGGACGTTGTGAAGCAAAAATTTGTTCAATCAATACAACATTGGCTAAGTCATCTTCAATATACAAAATTGTACCTGATTTATAGTTTTGTTCCGATGCAATTTCAATGTTATCACCTGTATTTTCATCTTTATCATTCTGATCTTCATTCAAAGGCAATTCAATCCAGAATGTGCTTCCTTCACCCGGTACACTTTCCACACCGATAGTACCACCCATTGCATCCATAAGTTTTTTTACAACCGACAACCCAAGCCCTGTGCCTTCAGTTTTGGTTTTTTCGGCTCCTATTCGTTCGAATGGAATAAAAAGTTTTTGAATATCTTCCGAAGAAATACCCTCGCCGGTGTCGGAAATCGAAATCCGGACAGGAACTATTCCTTCGCTGTTTATCGGCATCAATTCGGTTTTGATTGATACACTGCCGCCTTCACGGTTATACTTTACAGCATTGTTCATTAAATTTAGCAGAACCTGTTTTATTAGTTGCCGGTCGCCAAGTACGAAACGACTGTTTGCAAAGGATGATGTCAGTTCGGTTTTAAGAGACCTCTTGGCTGCCAGATGATTAACAACATCGAGCATTTCCAAAATAACGTTACTCAGTTGAACAGGTTCGGGTGAAACTAAAACCCTGCCTGCTTCTATGCGCGAAAGATCGAGTACATCGTTAATTAATTTGAGCAGGTGATTACCACTGTTTAAAATTTGATTAACTCCTTTTTTTTGCAACCTGTCAAGTTCTCCCATTTGCATCAGTTGGGCAAAACCGAGAATCGAATTCATAGGAGTACGAAGCTCGTGGCTCATTCGCGAAAGGAACTCACTCTTGGCATGGTTGGCTTTATCTGCCTCTAATCGGGCTTTAATAATCTCTTCTTCAGCCAGTTTTAGTTCCGTAATATCATGCACAACTGTAAACCTGTAGGTAGTATCTTCTAAACAGATATTTTCGGACGATAACAGTACTTGCCTGATTTCGCCATTTTTAGCTGTTAAGGCAGCCTCAGCATTGTATATGTTTCCATTACTGTCGGCTTTCTTTACGATAGTATTTATGGTCTCTTTGGTTAATAACCCTAATTCAGAAGGTGTTTTACCAATTACTTCATTTTTATCGAATCCGAATAAATTGTAAAAAGCTTCATTCAGTTCGACATACTTTCCGGAAGCCAAATCACTTAGACCACAGGCTGATGGATTGAGATAGAATACTTTAGAAAATTTCTCTTCCGATAATTTTATTTTCGACACATCTTTACTTACTCCAAAAATCACAGGTTTGCCATTCCAAAAACCATGACTTGCCCTTGTTTCAACGGGAATAAGTTTACCTGTTTTAGTTTTCAGCGGAATGGGACAATAATCGGCGGTACCAGCCAACATTTCACCTACTATCCGACCGGCTTCATCTCTGCGATCTTCAGGGTGCACAAACAAAACCGACTTTTTATTAAGCTCATCAATAGAATATCCAAGCCTCCTGATTACTGTGGCATTGGTATGAATAATGTTTCCTTCTGTGTCGGATACAAAAAGAAAATCATCAATAGCATTAAAAAATGTTTCATAATTT
The DNA here is from genome assembly GCA_903834845.1 of uncultured Bacteroidia bacterium. Classification (GTDB taxonomy): domain Bacteria; phylum Bacteroidota; class Bacteroidia; order Bacteroidales; family Prolixibacteraceae; genus JAAFHB01. Next base: position 2,408 of record CAILKW010000633.1, read on the forward strand.
AGACGGGTTTGTTTTATCAAAGCTTCTGCCTGCTTCTGCTCTGTAATGTCCCAATTTGTTCCAATCATATTTAATGGTTTCCCTTCGCTATCGCGATGAACTATTGAAATAGCTCTGATATTGCGAACAGTACCATCTGGCCATAACACCCTGAACTCGCTATCAAACTCTTTTTCGCCGCTTATTGCCATAAGGATTTCTGTATCAGCCTGTTCCCTGTCATCAGGATGCAGACCCGATTGCCATGCCTCGTAAGCTCCACCAAAATCTTTTTTATTGATTCCGTAGAGTGCGTACATCTGATCGTTCCAAACCAAAACATTATTTACAATATCGAAGTCCCAAACGCCAACACCACCGGCACGAACCGCCAATGCGAGACGGGTTGTCATTTGTTCCAATTCATTCTCCGTTCTCTTACGTTCCGAAAAATCCTGACGTGTTCCCGACATCATTAGCGGCTTCCCATCCTTATCCCAGGTGTGAACTTTTCCCCTGTCGAAAACCCACACCCAATCACCATTTTTGTGCTTCATTCTTGATTCATAAGAATAAAAGGGTGACTCTCGTTTAAAGTGCTTTTCGAGCAATTCAACTGAAATTTTTGAGTCGTCAGGATGGGCAAATTTCATCCAGGTTTTAATACTTACAGGCGAAATTTCATCCAAAGTATAGCCAATTATTTCGGCCCATCGTTCGTTGAAAATGGTTTCTCCTGTTTGAACATTCCATTCCCAGGTACCTACATTTGTTCCTTTGATAATATCGGCCAGCCGCCGTTTTTCGTTTGACAGTTCCACTTCAACCATCCTGCGGTTTTCAATTTCTTTCTCAAGGTTGAAGTTAGTTTCCGACAATTGAGTAGTTCGTTCATCTACAAGATGTTCAAGGTTTTCATTCAGATCAAGTATTTTCTCCTCTGCCAGTTTGCGGTTGGTGATATCAACAACAAGGCCGTTAATAATTCGTGGCTTACCGTTTGAATCCCGACTAATAATTGAACCGCTATCATAGAACCATATATATTCGCCGGAATTGGTCAAAATCCTGTATTCCACCTCATATTTATCAAATTTACCTTCAATATGGCCTCGCATTGAATTCATTGTATTTTCATAATCATCAGGATGTACCAAGGCCATAAAATCACTGTAATGACTGAATTTTTCGTTCGTATATCCAAGCATTTCAGTTTTCCGTTTCGAGAAAGTAACATTACCAGTGGTTACATCCATTTCCCACCATGCCATATTTCCTGCCCGCAAAGCAAGATTTAGCCTTAAATTGTTCTCAATCATTAACTTTTCTGCCAGTTTGCGATCGGTGATGTCAAGAATAAAACCATCAAGATATTTAGTGGCTTTGTTATCATCTAAAACTGCCTGACCTTTTTCGTGTACCCATCGTATGCTTCCATCTTTATGCTGTATCCGATACTCAATATTCCAGGGATGATTGCCACCAATCCCTTCGTTGACCATTTTGTCAACAAACGAGGTATCGTCACGGTGTATCACACTTTCATAAGTCCGCAACGCATTATTGATAAAGTCATTAGCCGGATAGCCGGTGAGCGGTTCAATAGCCTCACTTATAAATTGCATCGTCCACTCTTTGTCGGCAGCACAGCGGTAAATCACTCCAAGTACGTTTCTCATGATCGAACGATACTGCTCTTCGCTGCTGCGCAAAGCATCTTCCGTTCGCTTGCGTCCGGTTACGTCACGTTCGACATACAAAATGTTTGTAGGATTACCGTTATTATCACGCAAAACGCTCAAATTTATTTCAACATAAAACCTGCTTTTATCTTTTTTAATGGCAATATATTCACGAGCCTTATGAATTTCTTCTCCTGCGATTAGTTTTTTAATATTGTCAATCAATACTTTGTGATTTGAAGAATCTATAAAATCAAAAAATGAATTTCCAATATAGTCATCTTTTTCTTCGATAGTATAGCCATACATTTCAGCCAATTTATCTGACATGAGTTGAAGCTTTCCATCTAACGATACTATTCCGATTCCATCAGGAGAAGCATCTATTATAGCTTCCCATTTTTTGTTGCTTTCGAGTATTGCTTGTTCTTTCTGCTTTCGTTCGGTGATGTCAACAACGTTCAAAATACAATTTTTTTCATTTTCAGAAATAATGCCTGTAATGTGGATATATGTTGTCAGATTTGTATTCGTGATCAGAGACAATTCACAGCTTTCGACTTTTTTGCTGTGGAAAATCTTTTCAAGAAAGAGATTAAATATTGGTTTTGTATCATCGGAAATATGAAAATCAAATCTGCTGTTTTTTAAATGCGAACGATCTTTACCAAGCATTTTCGAGGCACTTAGATTTAAATCAAGGACTTCGCCCTGGGTGGAAAGGGTAAAATAGCCCGTCGGAGTAAAATCATAAAATTCAGCATATTTTCTCCTTTCAGAATCTGTCTGTGCTTGATTTCGAGTGATTTCTTCATTCAGAAATTCAAGTTCTATTTGGTGTGCCTCAAGCTCGTGAATGAGTTTCAATGTTTCAGCTTCGGATTGGTTGATTTTTTTCATTTTGAAAGATTTTATTACAAAGAAACAAATTATTTGTCAATTTTCATACATGGTCAAAAAAATTAAACACATAGATACATAGGTTTTTACACATAGTCACATAGATTACTTTACTAAGTGCAACAGTGTTTGGAAAAAGACATCAATAGCAAACGCCACACGACAACAACCACGGAGTGGTTAAACGTGAATAGCCCCCGGTGTAGTTTACGGAACCGGGGGAAAACAAACGATACATCACGGCAACCCCGAAGCGGGTTGAACATTGTTTTAATTAATTGATTTTGTGCTATTTGACATTATTCGTGAAAATTAAACACATAGTTTTAACACATATCATTGAATAAAATTAAACACTTATGCACATAGGTTTAACACATAACCACATAGATTCTTAGACTATGT
>CAILKW010000634.1 GCA_903834845.1 uncultured Bacteroidia bacterium
GCCTCCGGTTTAAAAAAAGTATAAACAAATTCGATTTGCTCGTTTATATTCGTCTCTGATACAGTAATTTCCATTTGGCCGGATTCTATTTTTGAAATACAAATTATGTCGTTGATTGTGTTAAGCATGCGGGCACCGCTTCTCTCAATTACGCCTAAATATTCTTGCTGCTCTTCACCCGTTAACTGTGGTTCTTTGAGCAGCCCGACAAAGCCAAGAATACCATTCATCGGTGTACGGATTTCGTGGCTCATATTTGTTAGGAATGCCGTTTTAAGACGGTCACTTTCTTCGGCGTGTTCTTTGGCTATAGTCAATTCTGAATTTGTTCTTTCTAATTCTTCCTGAGTTTGCTTTTGTGCAATCATTTTTTTATGCAGTTCGAGCGTGCGCTCTTCAACAAGAAGTTTCAATCTGTTGCGCTGAAACCTGGCAATAAAATAATAAACAACAAAGAATATTAAAAGCAGAACAAAGACTGTTACAATCAGGTAAAAAGTAAGGGAGCGGTAAAAAGGAGGTTTCAGACGGAATTTCAATTCAGTGTAAGATTGATTATCCCATTGGCCGCTTTCATTCGAGGCCATAACTTTAAAAACGTAGTTGCCTGCCGTAATGTTTGTATAGTAAGCATTTCTGATTGTTCCCCCTTCGTTCCAATTATTATCGAAACCTTTAAGCATATAACGATATTTGATTCTGCCAGGATTCGAATAATTAAGAGCAGCATACCGGAATTCGAGTCTTTTAGAGTATGAAGGAATTGACAGAGAAGAGTTTATAGGAACAACTTGACCATCAACCAGAAATTCTTTAATATGAATTGGCGAAAAATAGGAAGATACAGTTTTCATTAAATTAAGATCTATAATTGCTACCCCTTTCATGGTAGGAAATAATAGTCTGCCATCGCGTGTTTTAAAACCCGCAGGTGAAACTCCACCGTTACATTCGACAGATTCCAATCCGTCAGTTTTTCCATAGGAAACGGTGTTCAGCGATTTTATTTTCAGGTTGGCAAAATCGAATAAATCTTGTTTTTTTATTTTATATATTCCTTTATTGCAGCTTATCCAGAAATACCCGTAGTCATCTTCTATAATCTTGAGGACTACTTCATTAATCAATCCATCCTTTGTTGTAAATTGTGTGATTTCAGATTTTCCTATTAGGTTTAAACCGTTGCCTGCAGTTCCTATCCATAAATTACCATCCGAATCCTCGTACAACGAAAGTATATAGTCATCAGATAATCCATTTTTTTTGTTTAATACTGTAATCTTATTATCTCTGATAATGTTTAAACCGTTGTTGGTTCCAACCCACAAATTGCCTTTCCTGTCTTCAAGAATACAGGTTACGTTGTCGTGAGATAATCCATCTTTAGTTGTCAATGAAGAGAATTTTCCATTTTTAAACCTGTTAATTCCCCCGCCGTTTGTTCCAACCCACATTATACCCGACCTATCGTAAAGTAATGCACTGACAACATTGTTTGATAAACCGTTTGAACTTGTATAAGTAGTAAATTCATTATTTTTATAGCTTGTAAGCCCTCCACCTGCTGTTCCTATCCAAAGAGTATTTTCAAAATCTTCAAAAATTGTAAGTATCAAATTATCAGGCAGTCCGTCTTTGTGAGAAAAAGTTTGTACTTTCCCGTTTTCTATTCTGTTCAACCCCTTCCCTGCTATACCAAGCCATAAAACGCCTGCATGATCTTCGAAAACGGGAAGAATGATATCACCTGATAATCCTTCCTTAACCGAAAGTGTTTGTATGGTTTTCTTTTTAATTCGATCAATGCCTGTTCCCGAAGTAGCAGCCCAAATATTACGTTCGCGGTCTTCAAACAGGTTAACGATCAAATCACCTGATAGGCCGTCTTTAGATGTAAAGGGGTAAAATTCGCCATTCATCATCCTTATTATTCCACCACCATTTGTTCCAATCCACAACATACCATACACATCGAAACAAAGGGAAGTCACCGAATTGTTTGTCAGACCGTCTTTAGTTGTATAAACTGTAAATTTACCATCTTTAAGTACGTTTAGTCCACCGCTCTTGGTAGCGATCCACAAATTTTGGTATTTATCAAAAGCCAAATCTTCAATGAAATCATCCGAAAGACCATCTTTGGTGTAATTGTTTTTTATCTTACCGTTGTCAATTACCGAAAGACCTTTTTGAGTTCCAACCCACACTCTGCCTTTGGCATCTATTGCAAATGTTCTGATATAATTGGATGCCAGCCCGTTTAGAGTATCATACCGCAATATTTCATTTTCAGTGAGATAATTAACCCCACCACCCGATGTTCCTATCCATAATCCACCGCTCAAATCTTCGTGAAGGGTAAAAATACGGTCATCGGCTAATCCATTGGAATTATTATACTTGACAAAAGTGTTGTTTTTATAACGTAATAAACCATCTCCTTCGGTACCGATCCACAGACTTGTATCGCGACCACCTAACAGTGCGCTGATAAAATTTACGTTTAAACCGGGGATGTTTGATTTGTTCATCAGAAAAAAAGTATTACCGTCAAATCTGACAAGCCCTTCCTCTGTTCCGAAAAACATCCATCCATCAGTTGTTTGAGCGGTTGTTATGATGGAATTAACAGGTAAACCCTGTTCCATAAGCCAGTTATCAACTTTTAGTCGAGGCAGTACAAGCGATGAAAGCTGCTGTTTTTGCCCCGAAAGCAAACAAACAGGCAGACTTGCCAGAATAAAAAGGAAGATCGAGAGGCTTTTAATCATATATATATTTGAAAAATCAAAAATAGTTATTTAAAAGGAAAAACAGAAGATTATTCCCTTTCATACTTCGCTTTTATTGGATTCTGATTTGTTTTCTTTTTTCATGCTATTCAAATTGCAAAAAAAAATTGACCACAGATTACACAGATTTTCACAGATAAAATCATATTCATTCGGTACAGACGCGATTAATCGCGTCTCTACCCACCCATTTTCCTTTGTACAGACGCGATTAATCGCGTCTCTAACCACCCATTTTCCTTTGTACAGACGCGATTAATCGCGTCTCTAACCACCCATTTTCCTTTGTAC
>CAILKW010000635.1 GCA_903834845.1 uncultured Bacteroidia bacterium
TACTTTGGGCAAATGTGCTACCTGAAAAAAGTACAAGCACACCCAGGAAGAGCAATAGCAAGATTTTTCTTTTCATAGTAAATTAATTTACTTAATAATAAATACTTAATCAATAAATAAAACCCAAAATTTTTAAAATTCCATATAGGTTGTTAAATTTAGTTAATAAAAAAATTAAATACTTGTAGAATATTATTAATTTCACATTAAATATTAACATTAGGTAAAACTTCATGATGCATGAATTTTACCTTCAAGCACATACAATCAGTTATTGATATATGAAATAATATAGTTTGGAAAAGTGAAAGATTACAAAATCAATTTTGTATTTTTACTTTCCTTCATTTAGTTTGATGATTACATTTCTCAAGTTCATATCGGCTTCTTTAAGTTTTTGACAGGCATCATTATTATCCAGATTATATAATATGCCAAGGATATTTTGAGCTCTCTCTATCAACTTGTTATTTATACAAGCGACATCAATCATAAAGGAACCCGAGACCTTTCCCATCTTTATCATTAATGAAGAAGAAATAAAATTTAATATTTTCTTAGTTGCAGTACCTGCTTTCATACGGGTTGATCCTGCCACTACCTCATTTCCGGAGTTCATAGGTATAGTTACATCGCAAAACGGCAATATTTCATCGGAATAATCACGTTGTATCATAACAGAGAAAGCGCCTCTGTTTTTAGCGAAAGCTAATGCCGATTGTACAAAATAAGCTGTACCACTTGCTGAAATGCCTATAACCACATCAACCGGAGTAACATTAAGAAGTAACATTTCGGGAACAGAACTTGCATCCTCTTCAAAATCTGATTCAATTTCAATTGCTGCATCAGCTACTCCACCAGAAATAATGCAAAAAATACGGTCTTCCGGAAATCCATAAGTACAGGGAACTTCTACTGCATCCATTGCAGCAATCCGTCCACTTGTCCCGGCACCAACATATATAAGTCTGCCGCCAGAATTAATTCTGGAGAAAATTTCATCCACAACACTTGCAATGAAAGGCAAACTTTTGATCATCCATTCTCCGGCTTCCTTCTCTGTTTTCCAGAAAAGGTCAATGAGTTCAGAAGTTGTCATTTGTTCTAACCGTAAAGACTCCTGATATGGGACTTCTGTTTTAATTAATTCGTAATTTTTATATACTTGATTAGACCTCGCTGAAAATTCTCCGCGAGCTAAAGATATGGCACCATACAATTGAAGTTTATTGCCTTCTTTTAATACCGTTACTTGAACCGTTTTGTCCAATTCAACAAGTGGTTCGGCAAGCAGCTTATTGAGTTCGAATTCCAATGGATAGTTACATGCGGTTACAGCATCAGCCAGTCCTCCACATATCATTACTTCATCCAAATTATAGAGAATCGCCGCAGTGTTGATAATTTTTGTTAGATTTTGTAAGTATTCAAGTCTGATGCTTGTATGTTTCGGGTTAATAAAAATCTGTAAAAGGTTATTATCCGAATCGGCTGTTGCCAGTCGTGATGCACTGGCTATTGTATCAAAAAAACCTGCGGGAGTTCTTATGCTTCCCAACAGAGTTAGCATTTTACCAGGTCTCCATCTGCGGCCATTACGCCACACTGAAAAACCCAAACCTGTTCCAACAGGCATTACACCAACAGTTTTATTTCCTCGCAAAAGACCCAGTTCAGCTATGCCGATTGTTGACGCGTCAGCATCATTTATTAAAACAACAGGACATTTAAATTCATTTTCTAAAGATTGTATCCATCCAATATTTTTAAGTGCAGTCAAATGGGCTGCTGCTTTAAGAACTCGCTTCCCGGCATAGTCAACAATGCCTGCCGTTGAAATACCTATGGCACTTAACTTTTTATCTCTTAAAGAGAGGTTTTCAATGATCTGCTGGATTGATGCTATACATTCATTGACAGTAGTTTTTTCTGATAAGGCACTCCTTGTGCTGACAATACCTTTAGCTATTTCTTCAAAATCGGTTGGCA
>CAILKW010000636.1 GCA_903834845.1 uncultured Bacteroidia bacterium
ACGAGGAATAGCCTTGGTGAATGGGGAATGTGTTGTCATTAATGATAATATACAAACTTCAAAACCTGCATTGCTATCTTGGTTTTTACATACACGTGCCAAATTAACCCTCGAAGGTGGCGGTAGAAAAGCTAACTTTTCTATGGATGGAGAACAGATTGAAGCTGAGATTATCGCACCTTCAAAAGCTAAATTTACCATTATGAAAGCCGTGCCATTATCGCAATCACCGCAACCTGCCACAAATAACGTAAATGAAGGAATTCAGAAACTTTCAATTTCACTGAATGGGGTAACAAACGAAAAAGTGATTGTTGTCATTAAGCCTGTGAAAAAGAATATTCAAGGTGCTGCATCCTTTTATCAATCTGTAACAAATTGGAAATAAACACTTAAAAATGAACAGATTTCTTTTTGTTTTGATGATTGGCATTTTGACTTCGGGTTTTGTCGTTTCGGCTCCTTATGCCAAATGGACAGCAACTGAGCTAACCTTGAATAATGGCATAGTCGAAAGAATAATTCAGTTACCAACGACTGAAGGCAATTTCCTTACAACTTCATACAAACCTGTTGAGGGTGAATTTAAATATTTTCAGCCTACAAATACAGATTTTCAGTTTGAATTGAATGGAATAACTTATTCAGGTAAAAGCGATTGGAGCTTTGTTTCAGTAAAAGCGATCACCGATTCCCATCAAGGTGATGGAGCTGCCGTTACCTTGAGGAGTCAAGATAAGAAAATTGAAGTTGTTCTGAAATTTCTCCTTTATCCAAATTTACCGGTTATTCGGAAAAGCCTTGTTGTGAAAAATCTGATTAGCACAGATGTTGCTTTGGAATCGGTTGATGTGGAGAAGTTTAATGTCACAGGCTATTATGTGACTACTTTTAGCTGGATTTACAGTGATTACGGACGGCGTTGTTCAATAGGGCCTTACCAGGGAAACATGCAGGATGCACTCGTAATTGTTCATAATATGGATTGGAAAGCCGGAATAGTGATTGGCAACGAGGCTTCGGGAGTGATGAAACGAACTTCAATATTTTGGGACGCACCCGATATAACGAGCGGATTGACATATAAAGACCAACGTTTTCCCTTCCGAAAATGGATTAAACCCAATGAATCATTCGAAACACCTCAGGTTTTTACAATGGTTTACAACAATCATAAAGATGCCAAAGAAATTCTGAATACTGCTGTTCCCGATTTTATTCGTAAACATTTGGGAATACGTCTTTCGGAGCTTCAAGAAAAACCAACTTTTGTTTACAATACGTGGCATCCCTTTGGGAAAAAAATTGATGAAAAGCTAATAATGGAACTGGCCAAAGCTGCTGCTGATGCCGGAATGAAAGAATTTGTTATTGATGATGGCTGGCAAGACAATTACGGCGACTGGGGCATTGATAAAACAAAGTTTCCTAATGGATTGAAACCTGTTTTCGATTATATCAAATCGCTGGGAATGAAACCGGGTCTTTGGGTAAGTGTTGGCAGTGCATCATCGGCGAGTAAGGTTTACCACGAACACCCTGAATGGTTTGTACATGATAAAAACGGAAATTTTGCCAATCTTCATATTGACAATGCGAACGATGAAATACGGTCGGCTTGCTATTCTACCGGATGGAAGGATTATATCAAAAATATTTTATTGAAACTTGCTTTGGATTATGGCCTTGAATACTTGAAGCTTGATTTTGCTGTTGTTACAAGTGCCTACCGGTTTAATCCTGAAAATTCAGGGTGTTACTCCACCGAACATGCAGGTCATAAAGATCATAACGAATCGCTGTTTGTAAATTACGAACGAATGTGGGAGCTTTTTGATGAACTCCACGCAGCAAAGCCTAATCTTTTTATTGATTGTACTTTTGAAGCAATGGGAGGATTGCAGTTAATTGATTATGCTATGCTTAAACATGCTGAAGGGAATTGGCTTTCAAACTTCTATGGTCCCGATGATTTAGGTGACCTCAGAATTAGAAACATGGCTTGGTGGCGTTCTCCGGCAATGTCGGCCACTGCTTTGGTAATCGGCAACCCACGCATGGACGACAAATTGTGGGAGACACATATCAAATCGCTTGCGGGTGCATTACCTATTATGTTGGGTGATCCACGGAAACTTTCAACAGTTGATTTTGCAAAATACCGTAAATATGCTGATTGGCTTCAATCTATGCAAACCAGATATGATATTATGAGTTATCGTCAGGATTTACCCGGCTTTGGCGAACCTATGGAAGGCAATTGGGACGGATTTCAGCGAATCAATACAGAATCGAAAACCGGTGGAATAATAGGTGTTTTCCGACATGGAGCTGTTGAAACTAAACGTAATATTACCATTAATTACCTCGATCCGGCGAAAAACTATAAAGTAAAAACATTGGCAGGTAAAGTAGTAGCTGAATTGTCAGGCGATAAACTAAGTACAAAAGGATTCGAGATAAAACTGCCAGACTTGTATTCCGGTGAACTCTTTGAGATTAGCATTAAAAAGTAAAACCAATGTTTCAACGGTAATCACAATTGTGTGGTAGTTTTAAATCACAATGATGTTATAAATCTGAATATCAATAAAATATTGAGAATATTCAAAAATGAGATCCATCAAGGCATTTTTTTCACTTTTTAAATTTGACTTTATAGAAATGAGAATATGGGTTTACAACTTATTAATAAACAATGGAATATAATTCTGTTTAAAAAATATGGGTAGAATTATCAATAATTTGTTAATCTGTTTTCAGAGTTAAAAAAAACCTTTATATTTGCATCTGCTTAGAAGAAGCAAACGCACTGTTTGATGTTGTATTGAAGAGTTTGGGTTGTAAGTTCTTAGTGAGTGTGTAAAGCGGGAATAGCTCAGTTGGTAGAGCACGACCTTGCCAAGGTCGGGGTCGCGAGTCCGAGTCTCGTTTCCCGCTCAGGTTAAAAAAACGTTCTTTTGTGCATATTATGCGGGAATAGCTCAGTTGGTAGAGCACGACCTTGCCAAGGTCGGGGTCGCGAGTCCGAGTCTCGTTTCCCGCTCATAGTAATGCCCAGGTGGTGGAATGGTAGACACGTTGGACTTAAAATCCAATGGCCATTACGGTCGTGCGGGTTCAAGTCCCGCCCCGGGTACTTTAAAGCCTCTTAACTA
>CAILKW010000637.1 GCA_903834845.1 uncultured Bacteroidia bacterium
AGCAACACCTGCCAGAACACCTAATAAAACCTTACCTGTACTCATAACTTTAAATTTTAAATTATTGATTAAGCATATTTCAAAGTTACAAAATTATTTTAAAAATGCTGCATTTAAAAGTTAATTTTTTTCCCAATTATGCCCTTTAATAATTTGCTGAATTAATATAAGTAAATAATACTTTTATAAATTTGCAAAAATATTTTTAGTTTATGAAACCAGAAAATACCATAATAGTGCTGAATGAAATTTACAAACAACACCCAAAGCATTATGTAGCTGTTGACTGCTCGATTTTTGGATACGAAAACGGTGAGCTGAAGTTGTTGCTTTATCCACGTGGTTTCGAACCATCATTAGGCAAATGGTCTTTAATGGGAGGATTTGTTCAGGAAAATGAATCTGTAGAAGAAGCTGCAGGAAGAGTCCTCATTCAAACAACAGGTTTGAAAGATATTTTTTTAGAGCAAGTTACAGCCTTTTCTAAACCATATAGGGATCCGGGAGCCAGGGTAATCAGTATAACCTTTGTAGCCTTGATACGTATTGACATACACGACAAAGATCTGGTTCGTGAAAATGGTGCTCATTGGTGGCCGGTTACAAAATTGCCATCAATGGTTTTTGATCACGAGGCTATTGTTGCAAATGCACTCGGCCTATTACAGCAAAGAGCATCTATTGATTTGATAGGTAAGGAATTGTTACCCGAAATGTTTACACTTATGCAATTAAGAAATCTTTATGAGGCTATATTTCAAAAAACTTTTGACCCTGGAAATTTCCGTAAAAAAGTGTTATCAATTGATATCCTCGAAAGGTTAAACTTAAAAAACACAAGTGAATCTAAGAGAGGTGCCTATTACTTCCAATTCAAAAAAAGTGAAACTGGTATCCGAAGTGAAAGAATAATTAAATTTCCTTAATTGCCCTATATTAAAAGTGAATATTACCTTTAAAAAAGAAGCTTATTGTAACAAATAAATATTTCTAATAAAGTATTCAATTATGACAAACACCTTTTTAAAACAGTTTGAAGTTTGGTTTATTACCGGTAGCCAGCATCTGTATGGCCCGGAGGTCCTGATTAAGGTTGCAGAACACTCACAGGAAATAGTGGAAGCTTTTAATGATTTTTCAAGTATTCCCGTAACTGTTGTTTTCAAACCTGTAGTAAAAACTCCCGAGGAGATTTACAAGGTATGTATTGAGGCTAATTCTAAGGTCAATTGCATTGGTCTCATCACCTGGATGCACACATTCTCTCCGGCAAAAATGTGGATCGGTGGACTCAAAGTACTTAAAAAACCTATTCTGCATCTTCATACGCAGTACAACCGTGATATTCCATGGTCAGAAATAGATATGGATTTCATGAATCTTAACCAATCAGCTCACGGCGATCGGGAGTATGGGTTTATGCTTTCGAGAATGCGAATTGAACGTAAAGTTGTTGTGGGTCATTGGCAAGATACTGAAGTTCAGGAACGCGTAGGTGATTGGTCCCGAGTTGCTAGCGCATGGCTTGATGCACAAGGAGCAAAATTTGCCCGCCTGGGAGATAATATGCGCGAAGTTGCAGTCACCGAAGGTGACAAGGTGGAAGCTCAGTTGAAATTTGGATGGTCAGTTAATGGTTATGCAATAGGCGATGTTGTAAAATATACTGATGCTGTCACTGCTTCACAAATTGATAGGTTAGTTGCTGAATATGAAGATGTATATAGTATGGATGACGCTTGCCGTAAAGGTGGCGCGAGACATAATTCGCTTCGAGAGGCAGCAAAAATTGAAGTAGGTTTACGAACTTTCCTATTAGAAGGAGGTTTTAAAGGTTTTACAGATACATTTGAAAATCTTCGAGGTCTTGTTCAGTTACCAGGCATTGCTGTTCAACGTCTAATGAATGATGGTTATGGATTTGGTGCTGAAGGTGACTGGAAAATGGCAGCCATGTTGCGTGCAATGAAGGTTATGGCATCAGGATTACCTGGCGGAAACTCTTTTATGGAAGATTATACTTACCATCTCGATCCATCCGGCATGTTGGTTTTAGGCTCACACATGCTTGAGATTTGCGAATCCATTGCAGAGGGCAAACCATCACTCGAGGTTCATCCGTTAGGAATTGGAGGAAAGGCAGATCCGGTTCGTTTGTGTTTCAATGTAGCAGCCGGCCCTGCTATTAATGTATCCGTTCTTGATATGGGCAATCGTTTTCGTATATTAGTTAATGAAGTAGAGGCTGTCAGGCCGCTTCATGATTTGCCAAAACTTCCGGTTGCACGGGTTTTATGGGATGCAAAACCTAATCTGAAAACAGCAGCCGCTGCTTGGATATATGCCGGGGGTGCGCATCATACCTGCTATAGTCAAAATATTACAAGCGAGCACGTTATGGATTTTGCTGAAATGGCAGGTGTGGAGTTTATGATTATTGACAAGGATACTAAAATCAACGAGTTTAAAAATCAACTTCGTTGGAACGATTTGTATTATACTATGATTAAATTCTAAAATTCACTTTCTTTATTTATAATCCTTAATATTAATAACATGGGAACAATTGATTGGATTGTTGTTGGAATTTTTTTCCTTGGTCTAATAGGTATAATAATATATGTTGTAATGCAAAAGGAGGAGACAACCCAAGATTACTTTCTTGCCGGAAAAGATGCAGGATGGCTTTCGATAGGTTCTTCAATTTTTGCCTCAAATATTGGGTCTGAGCATTTAGTTGGATTGGCAGGTGCCGGATTTATCAGTGGAATGGCTATGGCCCATTGGGAAATGCAAGCTTGGATGATTCTTATTCTTGGATGGGTCTTTGTACCTTTCTACGACAGGATTAAAATTTTTACAATGCCTGAGTTTCTGGAAAGAAGGTTCTCCTCTGGGTCTAGAACTGTTCTTTCAGTTATCTCGCTGGTAAGTTACATTTTGACAAAGGTTGCGGTTACTGTTTATGCAGGAGGTGTTGTTTTCAAAACTGTTTTTAATATTGATTTCATAGTGATCTTTGGAGCTAATATTGATTTTTTCTGGTTCAGTGCTGTTGGTTTAGTGATTATCACCGGATTATACACTATTTTTGGTGGGATGAAGGCGGTAATGTACACGTCAATTTTGCAAACACCGGTACTTTTGATCGGCTCAATAGTAATTGTAATAGTAGGCCTTGATAAAGTGGGTGGGTGGAGCGAAGTTGAGCGGATTGTTGGTCCCAATCTGAAATTAATGCGAAGTACTGCGGATCCTGATTTTCCTTGGCTTGGTGTAATGATGGGTTCGGCCATAATCGGTTTTTGGTATTGGTGTACCGATCAGTTTATTGTACAAAGGGTCTTGTCTGGCAGAAATCGTTCAGAAGCCAGAAAAGGTGCTATTTTTGCAGGATATCTTAAACTTTTACCTGTTTTCCTTTTTCTTGTTCCGGGAATGATTGCTTATGCTCTAAATCAAAAAGGATTACTGACAGTGGAAAGTAGCGACTCAGCATTTGCCTCAATGGTAAAGAACCTATTACCTGTTGGGTTCACCGGTGTTGTGGTTTGTGGATTGCTGGCAGCGTTAATGAGTTCACTTGCATCTCTTTTTAATTCATCTGCAATGCTTTTTGTAGAGGACTTCTATAAAAAAATGAAACCAAATGCAACCGAGTTTCACTATGTTAAAGTTGGAAGAATTGCTACGGCATCTGTTGTAATTTTGGGAATAGCTTGGATTCCGGTCATGCTGGGTCTGGGAAAAGTCTTGTACGAATATCTTCAAGCTGTGCAAAGTCTTCTTGCGCCAGCTATTGCAGCTGTATTTCTTTTAGGAGTATTTTGGGGAAAAACCTCTTCCAAAGGTGCTTTTTGGGGAATGATTATTGGATTTGTTATTGGAATGTTCCGACTCGGATTGAATGTGATATATGGAGCAAAAGCGGGATTGATTACTTCATTTGATCGGTACCTCGTTCAACTTACTCATGTAACTGAAACAACAAAAGCTCAGATTATTGATGGCTTAAAAGGAATAATTGCAAACGATAAACTTGAGAGTTTGGTTGGGTCAGAGATGACTTCGCAAATAAAAACTCAAGTAGCAGGAGTAGTTGATAATATTTCTGCCAATATATCATCCGAAACAATCAATCAGGCGACCCTTACCTTGGTTCAATTACGCCATAGTACAGAAGCTATTTTCTTGTCAAATAATGGATGGCTCTATCAAATAGCTGCAATTAACTGGTTATATTTCTGTGCGATACTATTTCTTATTTCAATTTTCGCAATTGTTGGAATCAGTTTAATTACTACTAAACCATCGAAGGAACAACTTGAATTTACTTATCAGGCAGCTTCTGAAGAGGATAAAGCAATTACGAAGGCAAGCATAACAAAATGGGACATTGTCAACACTGTTATTATATTGGCTATTATCATTGGATTTTATTTCTATTTTTGGTAGTAAGAAGAAATGGAATTAACGCCT
>CAILKW010000638.1 GCA_903834845.1 uncultured Bacteroidia bacterium
ACTTTCCGAATTTCAACTAAGAAAGTGACTTGAGTGTTACAGAAAATGGGGAACAATATAGTGCTTCGGCGGCCTTCTTTAGCATGTGCGGCTTCTTCTGAATTGTTTCATTAAAATTATTATTTACTGTCAAATTTTATTAATTTTGTATCAGGCTTTGCACCCATTGTAAAACGTGTAAATTGTAGGTTTACAATGCGTAGTCCTGAGGTTGCACTAACCTTCCCAGATACATCAAAGCCAGTTTTTGTCTGCTTATAACATGTAAGTAGCCAGAAAATATTTTTCCCAAACCAGAGAAGTCAGTTTACCTTCAAACTAAAAACTCAATATTCTGAAATAAATGTAATAATCAATACAAATGGTTGTTAGAGTCCGGGTGATAGACAACATATTTATTGTGTGTCTTTAACAGACAGTTAACAAGATTATGTGTATTTCAACCTTCCCATTGATTGGACAAACTTTTGGAAAGAGTAACAAGTTCTTTGAGTGTTACAACAAGGTATAGACCCATCAGGGAAATGAGAGGTTTACTTCTGTCCTGTAATATCACTTACGGAATTTCAACTAAGAAAGTGACTTGAGTGTTACAGAAAGTGTGAATTACTAAAAATGACAGTTTTGTTTGGAATTATAGCATTTACAGGTTTACCTATTTATCTGTTAAGCTTCTGCAATAATTGAGCCCAATTTTTTATTTTGGTGACCTTTCCTTTTTTTGAAGCTTCGATTGCCTTGATTGTTAAGGAATTAGGTGTATAATATTCATTCCTAATCATTCACCGGATATTTCCATTTCACCGTCATTCCAGGATAAAAATCCGCTAACCAGTTCAACCCTTTTAAATTTATCCTTATCCAAGTATTTACGGTTCGATTTATGGTTTGATTTCTTCAAAAATCTTTCAAAATCGAAAACTATGGTTTCTTTATTGTAAATAATAATTTCTAATTTATAGTCAATCAGATATTTAACTTTTGTAATCCTAATTTTAGCCATGTTGTTATTTTTTTTATTGCAACTTTTATTCTCATGAATGGGCTTATGCTCTAGTGAAAAAACATTAAAACTATCCGAAGTATTTGTATCTCTTTGGCATAAAAGTTTGTTTTAATATGTACATGAATATTTTGGTTTACATGGTTGGGAAATGCTCAGATTTTGGCTGCGTCGATTTTGAGGTTTCTGATGACGGTAGTGTCATCCTGATGGTGGACAAAATCTTTTTAAATCCTGCTAATTGCCAGATCTGTTTACTTCACCAAGATAATCCGAATATGGAGTCTTTTGCGTCTTTGTCGGTCAGGACGTCAATTAACGTTTATCGAAAAATCTAGTGACCTTTTGTTGATAACCTTGATATAAAAGAGTTTTTTTAATCCTGAAAAAACGTTTCTTCACTCATAATTATTACATAGTCCTTGATAATTTTAATGAAACTGTTGTATCTTTGCAGTGAAAAACCTTGTCTATTACAACCGACAAGCCCAACTCAAGAGTGGCATCGGATTTTAGCCAAGGTTTTTTTCTTTAAATACCTCGTGGTCATAATAAATGTGACCATCAATCTTTAACCTAACAAAAATGTGTACTATGAATTTATCACCCTGATAGTTCCAGTTTGAAACAAGTTTGTACACTTCCTTAATATCAGGTCTTTTTATTTTATCTTCCTGAATATCAAACAAAACAGCTGACCCTAATAAATTAGACACATCATAAATAAATGCGATTTTTCGAGGAGACATCCTGGCACAAATGGCATGTTTAATTCCTGCTTTATCAAATGCTACATTTGCATTTATTGATTTGTTGAAAATCAATTTTCCAAGTAAATTTTTTTCTGCACATTTTAATGCTTCTTTTTTTTCCTTGTTTTTGTCCGTTCCTTTTATTTATTAATGGTACACATGTAAACACGCTTGCTTATTTGTAATGTAAATACAACTATTGTTTTTTGTTTACATTGCAAATTTTAGTTTACAAAAGTGTGTTGACTACCTTTTTAGTCAGAAAGTTTCTTATATTTTGATAGTGGTGCAAACCAATGGCCGGTTTATCCGGTTTTTGAGGATGAAAAAAAGTAATTACTGCAAATCATCAATATCTGTGAACTATGAAAATCGTGTTACCATGTTGCTTCTTGTTACCTTATTGAACCACACTATATTACAGCGGTAACAGAAAGTAACTAGATTTATCTCGTTACATTATTGAATATCAATTAATTAAAAATAGTATGTTTGATTATCAATGTTTTACAGCGGTAACAGAAAGTAACAAGGTTGTTACTACTTAATTTATTATATATCAATTGATTAAATAGGATGGTAACAATGTAACAAGAAAAAAATATTTTTGGAAAATCGAAAAATATTAAATTAATGCCACAAACAGGGAATTGATTTTTCGGAAAAAAAACCTACAGGAGTGATCCTGACAGGCTTAAACCTATATATTTTTGTATTTTTGTGTTTTAATTAATTCATTTACATTATGGAAACCGTTGTATTGATCAGTAATTCAAAAACTAATTTAAAGCTTATTACGGACATTGCAAAAAAAATTGGCGTGTCGGTTAAATACCTTACCGAAGATGAAAAGGAAGATATTGGAATGTTGACCGCAATTAAAAAAGGTCGTACCGGGACATATATTGATACAGATAAGTATCTTGAAAAATTAAGCCAATGAAATTACGGATTGACAAATCTTTTGAAAAAGATACTGACGAGATAACCGACAAGAAACTGCTTGAATCTATTGCCGACTGCATTAAGGAAGTTAGATGTATTTCAAAGCTTTCTGATATAAAGAATTGCAGAAAATTGAAATGAAGTAAAATAGCCTTTCGTATTAAAATTGACAAATACCGTATCGGATTTGAATTCAAGAAACAGACCGTTGAATTTATCCGCTGCTTGCCCCGCGACAAAATATATACAAAATTTCCTTGATCCAAGGTTGTATATAAATCATTGTTTAAAACTCTTTGCCATTATTACCCCAAGCAAACCTCCAATCATGGCACCAGTGGAATAGATAACCTGTGTTTTCCGGTTACTGATGGCAACCTTGCGGACGTTGATAGTCCATACATAGCTGATGCCAAACCCACAGACCGCAATACAGGCATAAGCTGTACGACTGATAAAATAGGTGTTTGCCGATACCAAAAATACCTGCACAAAACCAGTGAGAAAAATGGTGAGATGAGTTTTCATTTTAACTCGTTTACATATTGTGTACCTATATACCATGTGTGTTAGTCAGTGGAATTTCTTCCGCAATTTCTGATTCCTACGTGTGCCAAACTATTCCTATTGCATAGTGTCAGGTTGCAAGGATAGTATTCTTTCCAAACCTATTGGAAGCCCCGTTTGAGCTGCATTTACTATATACCCAATAATAGTCAACTGCAAACACAGTTCCAACGGGTTTGGTAATTTCAATTAATTTTTGATATTGAAATTGTATAATTGTACTTGACAATTGGATTGTAACTGTTGTATATTTGCATCAAATAAAGTTTAAAACGGTCACTGTGCGGTAGGATAAATATTGTTTAAGCCTCGTTGACGTTTTAAACTTTTTTTTTACCCTTACTGCGAGGAAATATAAGAATTCCAGTGATTACTTAACCTTATCGAAATCCTGAAAACGTGATTTGAACCTCAATAATCATCTTTAATCAAATACTTAAAAAACGTTCATTTTTAATCTCACATTTCTTGTAAATTGGAATCGTTGACATCCAAATAGAGGATTATATTATTTCGTTAAATTGGGGAGTATTTTTGATTATTCGATTCGCTGATCTACATTATAGAAAGTAAATATTCAGTCAAATTTGTTGTTTTTTGTTTGGCAGATTAATAATCCGATTCTGTCTAACCGATAAACATCATCAGTTGGCAGGCCTCTTATTTGCCTGAAATTACTATCTTTGCAAAAAATTTAGGAATAATCACAGTCACAATGGCACATAAATCAGGATTTGTCAACATTATAGGAAATCCAAACGTAGGAAAATCAACTTTGATGAACGCGATGGTAGGCGAAAAACTTTCAATCATTACATCGAAAATGCAGACTACCAGACACCGAATAAAGGGAATTGTAAACGGAGAGGATTTTCAGATTGTTTACTCCGACACTCCGGGAATCTTAAAACCAGCTTACAAACTTCAGGAATCAATGCTTGGTTTTGTAAATACCGCTTTGATTGATGGGGATATTCTTCTGTATGTGACCGATGTTGTAGAGGATTTTTCAAAAAATACCGATTACCTCGAAAAAATAAAATCGTCAGAAATACCCATAATCGTACTCATAAATAAAATTGACCTTACAGATCAGGAAAAACTTATTGCTCTGGTTGAAAAGTGGAGAAATCTTATTCCTAATGCCGAAGTCATGCCAATATCGGCTAAAGAAAAATTCAATCTTGATTATGTTTTTAAGCGAATTATTGCAAACCTCCCCGAAGGTTCTCCTTTTTTTCCAAAGGATGAGCTGACTGACCGGAATGAACGTTTTTTCGTTCAGGAAATTATTCGAGAAAAAATCCTGCTGTTCTACGAAAAAGAGATCCCATATTCTGTTGAAATCGAAGTAGAAACGTTCAAGGATGAGCCAAAGCTGCTGCGAATTCAGGCTGTTATTCATGTAGCTCGCGAAACCCAAAAAGGGATCATAATAGGACATCAAGGCAAAGCCCTTAAAAAAGTCGGTACAGAAGCACGCTTAGACATTGAAGAATTTTTTGGGAAAAAAGTTTTTTTAGAGTTGTTTGTAAAAGTAGCTAAAGACTGGCGCGATAATGAGAGTCGGCTTCGTAATTTCGGTTACGAAATTCAATAAATTGAAATAACAAATAATGAGCAATATAGTAGCAATAGTTGGAAGACCTAACGTTGGGAAATCAACTTTTTTTAATCGTTTAACCGAGTCGCGTGCGGCAATTGTTGATGACATGCCGGGAGTGACACGCGACAGGAATTACGGGAAATCACTTTGGAACGGAGTGGAATTTTCTATCATAGATACAGGTGGATATGTTTCCGGATCGGATGATGTATTCGAAGAGGAAATCCGCCGTCAGGCTGATCTGGCAATTCAGGAATCTGATGTAATAGTTTTTATTGTTGATGTTGAAAGCGGACTGACAGAACTTGATATATCAGTTTTCGATTTGCTCCGTAGAAACGACAAACCTGTCATAACAGTTGTTAATAAAGTAGATACTCATCAACGAGGTCTGGATGCCACTGAATTCTACTCACTCGGTATCGAAAAATACTTCCCGGTTTCGTCAATCAACGGTTTGGGAACTGGTGACTTACTTGATGAAATTGTTGAACTATTACCTAAAAAGGTTGAAGAGGTTATTGACGCCAAGATTCCCCGAATTGCTGTTGTTGGACGACCTAATGTTGGTAAATCATCTATTATCAATACATTAGTTGGAGAAGAGCGTCATATTGTAACAGATGTAGCAGGTACAACACGTGATGCTGTGGCTCAGCTCTACAATAAATTTGGCCATAATTTTATCCTTGTTGATACTGCAGGTTTGCGAAAAAAGACTAAAGTTGCCGAAGATATCGAGTTTTATTCGGTTATGCGATCTGTTCGTACAATCGAAGATTCTGATGTTTGTATTTTGGTTCTTGATGCTACACGTGGTGTTGAGGGGCAGGATGTTAGTATTTTCCATCTTATTCACCGAAATAAAAAGGGAATTGTCGTTGTGGTTAATAAATGGGATCTTATCGAAAAGGATAATCATACGATGAAAAATTTTGAACGGGATATTCTTGAGAAATTTGCTCCGATTGTAGATATTCCGATTGTTTTCACCTCAGCCATAACCAAACAGCGAATACTGAAAATTCTCGATGAGGCAATGATGGTCTCCGAAAACCAGAATAGGCATATTGCAACCTCAAAGTTAAACGAATTGCTGCTGGGAGCTATAGAGGCTTATCCACCGCCTGCACACAAAGGAAAATATGTTAAAATAAAGTATATCACGCAATTACCAACTAAAATCCCAAGTTTTGCTTTCTTTTGCAATCTTCCGCAATACATAAAAGACCCATATAAAAGGTATCTTGAAAACAAAATTCGAAGTAATTTTAATTTTACGGGTATTCCTATTCAGCTCTACTTCAGACAGAAATAGGTTTATGATTCCGAGGTTTTGGGAATTGCAGCTTAGCAGATATTCTCTCATAAAGATTTGATAATTAATACGAATAGTACTTTATGAAAAAAATTACTAAAGATGGGTTGATTAGTACAGAAAGTGATCTTCCATAATATAATTTCTAAGATTACATGCAAAAAATTCAAAATATTTTGTAACTTGCGCCACTTTTCCCACAGAGGGAAATGGATTTTTTTAAGATAATAATAAGTCGGGTAATTGGTTCATTAAGTAGCTATAACACCCGCCACAAAAAACAGATGATGCAATTTAATGAAATGGGACTCGACCCCAGAATCCTAAAGGGGATTCAGGAAATGGGCTTCGAACAACCTTCGCCAATTCAGGAACAGTTTATCCCCTTATTCCTGAAAAAACCTACCGACATTGTTGGGCTCGCACAAACCGGAACAGGCAAAACTGCAGCTTTCGGTCTTCCAATGCTCCAGATTATTGACCCAAAAAACAAAGTACCTCAGGCACTGATACTTAGCCCGACCCGTGAACTTTGTGTCCAAATCGCCAGAGAGATTTCGGATTACGCAAAGTTCCTCCCCGAAATTGTGATAACACCCATTTATGGCGGTGCTGAAATCGGGCCTCAGTTGACAGCTTTACGTAAAGGAGTGCACATTATTGTTGGAACCCCAGGACGAATGCACGACATGATCAGAAAAAACAAAGTAGATCTTTCGCAAGTTTTGATCATGGTACTTGATGAAGCCGATGAGATGCTGAACATGGGTTTTCAGGAAGATGTTGATGCAATTCTTGACCAGACACCAAAAACCAAGAATACACTTCTTTTTTCGGCCACAATGCCCAATGAAGTAGCGGCAATTGCTAAAAATTACATGAATAACCCTGTCGAAATCGCGGTTGGGAGAAAAGGAAGCGGTGCCGAAAATGTGGAACATATTTACCACATGGTTCATGCCAAAGACAGATACTCAGCTCTTAAACGAGTAATGGATTTTGTTCCGGAGGTTTATGGAATTGTTTTTTGTCGTACCCGAATGGAAACGAAAGAGATTGCTGCTCAGTTGATTCAGGATGGCTATAGTGCTGAGGCCCTTCATGGCGACCTGAGCCAGCAGCAACGAGACTTCGTGATGGAGAAATTCCGGACACGCGGGGTTCAGATGCTTATTGCTACCGATGTTGCAGCACGCGGTCTTGATGTAAATGACCTTACCCATATTGTCAACTATAATTTGCCGGATGATATCGAAAACTATACCCACCGTAGCGGACGTACAGGTCGTGCCGGAAAATCGGGGATTTCGATCTCAATCGTTCACATGAAAGAACATGGCAGAATAAGAATGATTGAAAAGGGAATAGGGAAAAAATTCCTCAGAATG
>CAILKW010000639.1 GCA_903834845.1 uncultured Bacteroidia bacterium
ATGAACAGATTTCTGGTGATTACGGTGGGCAAAATATGAAAGATTATTTGACAGCAATTGATACTTTGGCAGAAGAGCCATACATTGACAAAAATCGTCTGGGTGCTGTCGGTGCAAGTTATGGAGGATACTCTGTTTATTATTTGGCTGGTCACCACCAAAAAAGGTTTAAGGCATTTATTTCACATTGTGGAATATTCAACCTCGAAGCAATGTATTCAACAACCGAAGAGATGTGGTTTGTCAATTGGGATAATGGTGGTTCGTACTGGGATTTGAGCAACAAGGTGGCTCAAAATACTTATCAGAATTTTTCTCCGCACAAATTTGTTCAGAACTGGGATACACCAATACTTGTGATTCATGGCGAAAAAGATTTGCGCATTCCTTATACTCAGGGGATGGGTGCATTTAATTCTGCCAGATTGAAAGGTATTCCTGCCGAGTTTTTGTTTTTTCCAGACGAAAGTCATTGGGTATTACAAGCACAGAATGGCATTCTTTGGCAAAGGGTATTCTATCAATGGCTTGATAAATGGCTAAAAAATTAATGAAAGAATTAAGAATGAAAGAATTAAGGAATTAAATAATTGGGTATGAAGGAGAATGTGATCGTTGACAAGACTTATTCTTTTGCGGTAATAATTGTCAAGTATGTATTTGAAATACAAGAGAAAAGGCGTGAATACGTACTTTCGCGACAGCTATTGAAAAGCGGAACAAGTATTTGTGCAAATACCGAAGAATCACAGGGTGCTATATCAAAAGCCGAATTTATTGCCAAAATACAAATCGCGTTTAAAGAAGCCAGGAAAACAAAATACTTGCTTCGTTTAATCAAAGATGCTGATGTTTATCAAAATGCTCATTAAGAACAACTTCTGATAGATTGTAACGAGATCATTGTAATCTTAACCACCATTTTAAAATCTTCAAAAGGTAACGAATAAATTTTGACGGAGGGATATGAAATCATTATGTGCAATCAAAATACTAGGGAATGAAAAACTTAAATGAAAGCTCTTCTATAACATTACTACAAAGAATTTTCTGGTGGTGTTCTGGGGTAAACATTTCTTTGCTTGTTGAGTTAAAAACGTCTTGGCAAAAATTTTACACAGTTGGATTGGCAATAATTTTATCAAGTCTTGTTTCAGCTTTGTCATTTATTGGAGCATGTATATTTCATGTTGATGAATATTTAGATATTATTCAGAGGATGTTTTATGTATTTATTAATTAGAAACATGCAACTCTATCACATTTAAGATCTCAACAGGATGGAAACCGCAAATTGAATTAATTAAAGGAGACTTTAATATCTCATTACCAAAAGGAAGTATCGTGCTGCTAATTACTGGATATATCATAATGAAAATATTTGATTATGGTATTTCAAATTACAAACAGATATTGGAAATTCAAAAAATTGAAATTGAAAAGAAGATATTATACATCGAATTATTCAATAAAGAATTAAAGTCATTCAATTCAAAACTTGAA
>CAILKW010000640.1 GCA_903834845.1 uncultured Bacteroidia bacterium
AGAAATAAGATTAATAACAAGCTATTTTATGAAAGTTGCTCTTGCTCAATTAAATTTTCATATCGGAAATTTTGAGGCAAACAGTGCTCAGATTATCGAAAACATTGAAAAAGCCAAAAAACAAGGTGCAGATCTGATTGTTTTCTCAGAACTATCCGTTTGCGGTTATTATCCAAATGACCTGCTTGAACGGCGTGAATTTATTGATCAGTGCATTGATTCGGTAAATCGTATTGCTCTCCATTGTAACGGAATTGCGGCTTTAGTAGGTGCTCCAAGCATAAACAGTTCGCCAAACGGAAAGATGCTTTTTAATTCGGCTTATTTTTTAAAGAATGGACAGGTTGAAAGCATCCACAGTAAGACACTTTTACCAACTTATGATGTTTTTGACGAATACCGTCATTTTGAACCCAACCGCGAATTTAATCTTATTGAAATAAACGGTTTGAAATTGGCCGTCACTATTTGCGAGGATCTTTGGTTTAATCAACCCGTTTTTAGCACTTTTGGCAGAGAGAACTTATACTCATTGTGTCCGGTTGAGGAGTACAGCAAGCAAAATCCCGATTTGATTATTAACCTGTCAGCATCGCCGTTTTCGTACAATCAAGCTAAATTGCGAAAGGAAATCTTACTTGACAATGCCAGAAAATATGGGATTCCAATCATATATGTCAATCAGGTGGGAGCACAAACCGAACTGATTTTCGATGGTGGCTCTTTGTTTGTTGACAGTGTTGGCAATGTGGTGTGTGAAATGTCCTACTTCTCAGCCGATTTCACAATTATTGATACCGAACGTCTTAACGAAAAACATATAATACAGCCTGAAATTAGCACAATTTCTAAAATTTGCGATGCCCTGGTTTTGGGAATAAGTGATTATTTCGCGAAAACAGGTTTTAAAACTGCAACTCTCGGTCTTTCGGGCGGTATTGATTCGGCTGTAACATTGGTTCTTGCCCAAAAAGCACTTGGAGCAGATAACCTGCATGTACTGCTTTTGCCTTCAAAATTCTCTTCAGATCATTCAGTTGACGATGCTGTTAAACTGGCTTGTAATTTAGGAATCAAATATGATATAGTAAAATTACACGATATCATCGAAGCATTCGATAAAACACTTGCACCGGTTTTCAATGGTTTTGCTCCTGACCTCACCGAAGAAAATATTCAGGCTCGCGTTCGTGGCTCCTTGTTGATGGCGTTATCAAATAAGTTTGGTCATATCTTGCTGAATACTTCAAATAAAAGTGAAGCAGCGGTAGGGTATGGAACATTATACGGTGACATGAACGGAGGACTTTCGGTATTGGGAGATGTTTACAAGACAACGGTTTTCGAAATTGCAAGATTTATCAATCTTTATTCTGAAATCATTCCTTTGAATACAATTCTAAAACCCCCCTCCGCCGAATTGCGTCCTGAACAGAAAGATTCTGACTCACTTCCTGAATATGAAGTATTAGACAAGATTTTATTTAATTATATCGAAATGGGGAAAAGTCCTCAATCCATTGTTTCAATGGGTTTTGACGAGACGACTGTTTACCGTACAGTGTTAATGGTGAACCGAAATGAATATAAGCGTTTTCAGGCTCCGCCAATTCTGCGGGTATCATCAAAAGCTTTTGGATTTGGACGTAAAATGCCGCTTGTGGCAAAATATACAATTTAAAATGTAGTTGTCAGGCAAGAAAAAACCTACTACATATTCCTATATTTTTCACGTTCTGAACGTTCAAATACAAAATTATTCAATTTTTGAGAATTTTTTTTTATTTTCAATCAGAATAATTAATTTTGATGTTTTATAACATGTAATCGGACAAAGTATGTGTGATTCAGGTCAAGTCTTTGAGAGTATGTTTAGGGGTGAGAACTGTATATTTAATCTTTTGAAACCCGATGAGAAAGCTATTCTTGAAAAAAATCACGAATCAACCCTTTATAAGAAAAATGAGTTTGTTTACCGTGAAGGTGAGATGCCTGTTGGTATGCAGTATCTGAAAGAAGGGATGGTGAAGTTGATTAAAGAAGGCTTTGGCGGCCGTGAACAAATCATCAGGATGATTACCCGAAATGGTTTGATTGGATACCGTTCATTAATCGCAGGCGAACCTCACAACGGAACAACCATAGCAATTGAGGATTCAGAAATTATCACAATCCCACGTGATGTACTTTATGATGTTCTGTTACGAAACTACGATTTTTCTCTCGCTCTCCTGAAAGATCTCTCTTTAGAATTGGGTTTTTCGCATCATCGCACTGTAAGCCTTACTCAAAAACATATTCGCGGCCGTCTGGCTGAATCCATTCTCCTTCTCATTGAAAAGTATGGTTTTGAACATGACGGAAAGACACTTAGGGTTTACCTGCCACGCGAAGATTTGGCAAATCTATCAAATATGACCTCTTCAAACGCAATAAGGACGCTATCTATTTTTGCCGGTGAAAAAGTGATTGCAACTGATGGAAGAAAAATTAAAGTAGTTAATCTCGAAAAGCTTGAAAGAATCAGTAAACAAGGGTAGTTTTTAACTAACGAATACTTTTGATTCTTTGAAATAAAATGGAAGGTAAATCAGTTTTAATGAGTTAACCTTTTATTGAGTATTGACTTTAAAACCTTTATTTTCGGGTTAAAATAAAATGTAAACTGAATAAAATTCTTGAAGTTATTCTTTATGTGATTATTTTCCTTTGCTACTGTTACTTGCAACCTCAATTATTCATATTAATCTTTCAATTTTATTCGAATGAGAAGACAATCCAAATCAGCTATTGCAATTTTTATTCTGATTGCACCTATTTTATTAATGTTCGCCTGCAAAAAGTCGGAAATTCAGGTTACTTCAAAAGTTGAAGTTTTATCAGCCAATTGGAAAATGCAACCATCTGATAAGTTGGATAGTGCTGACGAAAAATCAATCTCCCTGAATGGTTTTGATACAAAAACTTGGTATAAAGCTATTGTTCCCGGCACGGTCTTAGGCAGTTGGGCAACAACCGGTGTAATTAAAGATCCATATTTTGGTATTAATATGCAGGAAATAGACTATGAACAGTTCAAACAACCCTGGTGGTTTAGGACGACATTTATGGTAAATGCTTCCGATTTACAAAAAAAAGTATCCCTTCGTTTCAATGGAATTAACTACCGTGCCGATTTATGGGTTAACGGTAAAAAAGTCGTTGGTAAGGACGAGTTTGCCGGAACCTACAGAATGTTTACCTTCAATATCAACGATTATATTGTTGAAGGTGAGAATACCGTAGCTTTAAAAATGTGGCAACATGCAAATGGAGAATACTCCATAGGTTTTGTTGATTGGAATCCCTTGCCACGTGACCGGAATCTGGGAATTTTCAGAGAAGTATTTCTTGAAATAAACGAAGGCATCAAAATAAGAAGCCCTTTTGTCTATTCAAAAGTAAATAAAACTACTTGTAAGGATGCTGACCTTTTTGTTCAAACCGAATTGATCAACAGTTCGGAAAATCAGATTGAAGGTATCCTGCGTGTAAATTATGAAGTGGGCGTTGTTGAGAAAAAAGTAGTTATAAAATCCGGCGAAACTTTATCCTACAACTTTTCACCTGAGGACTATCCTCAATTATCTGTTACTAACGTAAATTTCTGGTGGCCTAACGGAATGGGAAACCCCAGTCTATATAGACTAAAGGTTGAGTTTATTGAAGGGAATAAGGTTTTGGACGTGGTGGAGAAAAAGTACGGAATTCGCGAAATAAATAGTGCTTTGGATGAGAGAAAAAACCGGGCTTTTGATGTCAACGGAAAGTTTGTATTGATCAAAGGGGGCGGATGGGCAGATGATTTATTACTTCAGGATACAAAAGAATCTGTCGAAGCCCAGTTGAAATACGTACAACACATGAATATGAACAGCATTAGGTGTGAAGGATTTTGGGGAAAAGATGAGAAATTATACGATCTATGTGATGAGTATGGCGTTTTAGTGATGGTTGGTTGGAATTGTCATTGGGAACATGAAGAGTACCTGCTGAAGCCCTGCGATGTAAAATATGGAGGTGCCGTTGGTGAGGAGGATATAAAACTTTTGGCCGAATCGTGGAAAGACCAGATGTTATGGTTGCGAAACCATCCCAGTGTTTATATATGGATGCTTGGAAGCGATAAACTGCCAGCTCCTGATTTGGAAAGAAAATATATTGAATTATTCAAAAAGTACGATCCCTCCCGTTCGTATGCAACTTCTGCAGGTGGTGCAGGTACCGAGAATAATCGAATTGTTGCAGAAGTTCCTTTGGTTAGCGATATTAGCGGCCCCACAGGTATGAAAATGATGGGTCCTTATGCTATTACTCCTCCGGTATATTGGTTTACCGATACAACTTTAGGTGGTGCTTGGGGTTTTAATACCGAAACCTGTCCGGGTGCTGCTATTCCTCCTGCTGCCTCATTACGCAAAATGTTTCCCGAAGAGAGTTTGTGGCCAATTGATAAAAAATATTGGGAGTACCATACAGGTAGAAATGAGTTTACAACTTTAGATCGTTTTCGCAAATCATTGTCTGCGAGATACGGCGAATCATCAAATGTTGATGAGTTTGCATTCAAATCACAAGTCAGTAATTATGAATTAATGCGCCCTATGTTCGAGGCATTTGTGGCTCACAAACCTATTTCAACAGGCTTAATACAGTGGAAACTTAATTCTGCATGGCCTGAACTTATCTGGCAGTTATATGATACTTACTTGCAACCAAATGGTTCTTTCTATGCCGTAAGAAAAGCTTGTACACCTCTTCATGCTATTTACAGATATGGCTTTGATGACATTTACCTTGCAAATGAAGATCTGTTGGATGCCACAGGTCTGACTGTAAAAATAAGAGCTTTCGATATCAACTCGAAGGAGATCTTTGCTGATAAATGGACAGGCGATATTAAAACAAATACATCAAAATTTATCTATAAACTTCCGGAGATCAAAAACCTCACTTCTGTCTGGTTTCTTGATTTGAGAATCTTTGACCAGAAAAATGTAGAAGTTGACAATAGCATTTATTGGCTTTCGGTTAAAAAAGATATTCTTGACTATGAAGCAGCCAAAAAACTATCATGGCCATTTTACACACCAACTAAACAATATGCCGACTATACGGCTCTTGATAAATTGCCAAAGGTTCAGCTTACTTATGATTACCAATTTACAAAAGATGAGAGCAATGGGCTTGTTAAGTTAAAAGTCGGAAATCCATCAAATACGATAGCATTTTTTATCTTTTTCGATATTCTTGATCCTGTAACTCAAAAGCCAATATTACCCGTTTATTGGAAAGATAACTATGTCACTCTTTTACCCGGTGAAGAACGAATTTTTGAGGCAAAATATTTTCTGACCAATTCTGACGGGAATAAACCTTTAATTAAAGTAAATGCCTGGAATGTTGATGTAATAACTTTAAAATAATGATGATATTATGGTAGTGACTGGAAAAGAAAGATATGCAGCCGGTCTTGATTTAGGTGGTTCTTTTGTAAAATTAGCCCTGATTTCCGAAAACGGTGTTATTATTTTCGAGGATAAACTGGAAATTGGATTCAAATCAAGCAGAGAGGATATTCTAAATACTCTTGATTTGGCAATTCAAAAAATTAGTAATACTGCAGATTTGGAGGGTATGAGTTTATTGGGAATAGGCATTGGAACTCCCGGTATAGTTTGCGATGGAATTGTTATTGGCGGAGCTGAAAATTTGAACAACTGGATAAATGTACCGCTGGGACCGATTTTTTCAGAAAAATACAATTTACCTGTATTTGTGGATAATGATGCCAATGTTATGGGACTTGGCGAAGTTGCCTTCGGTGCGGCCAAAAATTGTACAGATGTTATTTTCATTACCGTAGGAACAGGAATCGGAGGAGCTATTGTAATAAACGGACAGCTTTATGGCGGTTATAAAAACAGAGGTTCTGAGATGGGACATATAACTATTGATCATAAGGGAATTGATTGTAATTGCGGCGGGCGAGGTTGTCTCGAAGCTTACGCCTCTACTTCGGCATTAATAAGGCAGTATGCTGACCTTTCCGGGAAGGATGCTGATACAATTGACGGTCATTATATTGTCAGGAAATTTTTGGAGGGGGAGACTTATGCAGTTACATGTATGCAGGAACACACTGATTATTTGGGACATGGAATTGCCTCGTTTGTAAATACTTTTGCACCCCAGAAAGTGGTAGTCGGCGGTGGAATATCTGAAGCAGGTCAGTTTTATATTGATATGATAAAAGATTCTACATTCAAATACGCAATGCCCGATTGTGCAGCAAATACAGATGTTGTGGCAGCTATCTTAGGAAATAAAGCAGGTTGCATGGGAGCATCATCATTAGTTTTTAAAAATATCATTTAAATTTTTATATATGAATAAATTAGCAATTCTTGGCGGGACACCTGTACGTGATGTAAGAACAAATCC
>CAILKW010000641.1 GCA_903834845.1 uncultured Bacteroidia bacterium
GGTGGACGGGTCTTCACTAATGGCATATAAAAAGCCGAATCGTTGTGCTTACGTCCAAGCTCACGCATCTTCAGCAGTTCTACCGAATTATCCTCCCATTGACGATGGTCTCTTGTACGAAGATAGTCTTGATAATCTAACAGCACTTCCAATAAACTTGCCTTGGCGACATTAATTAATGTTATCTCAGTAACTTTCGATGTAGCAGAAGCCGCACACCCTTCTACTATATTTTGTTTACCTGAACGGGCTGCTTGCACCATTTGGTCAATAGTGCGGTCGAAACGCGGAAGGTATTTGTGGCAGAAATAGTAGGTAATGTCGAAAATAGCCTCCGCCTTCCGGTAGCTGTAAAGCTTGCGGTAGTTGCCCGTTCTCGGAATCAATTGCTCCTGGTTTTGTTTGCTATCGTTCATTGCTGTTGATTGTTGATTGTTGACTGTTAATTGTTATTATCGTTCTGTACTGTTCCTACTGCTCTGGCTTTAAGGTCCTTAAGGTCTTTAAACTCCTTAAAGACCTTAAGTACTTTAAAGACCGGAAAACTCCCCCAAACCCTCCCCCAAATATACAATTTCCACCGACCCCAAGTAAACCTTTAAAACCAGTTTTTATTTTTTTTTTTGCAAGCCACCAAACCCGCAAATAACTAATGCAGCAAATTCACCCTTTGACGGCTTCACTACAAGTGAAGCCGTCAATAATGTTCCTGAAAAAACCTTATTTTTGTTTTTCCAACCTCAGTAGCCGAGCTGATGAACATGTATTTGAACCTTATTTACCTTATTTTAATTTTTTAAACCTGCCACAGTTTTGTCAAAGCAATAATAAGGTAAATAAGGTTGGTGATGAGGAAGACCCGTTGGTTACTAAGGTTAAGAATAAAAATGAAAATAAGGTTTTTGTACATAATATTAAAGATTATTATCTTATGAAAACCTTATCAAAAAATTGATAACCTGTTGAGCATCTAATAGCTAAATATGGAATAAAAAACTCTGTAATAACACTCACGTAAAAACACAAGAAAAACGAGGTAAGTAAGGACAAGTCATGAAACTAACTGAAAAAAAGCCCCGAAAAATCGGGGCTTGTAAGGATAATTTTTGTAATAAGCTGTAAACGTTTATCTTTTTATTCTTTCAACACAATTTTTTCAATCATTTCATTGGCTTTCAGGATATACGTGCCTGAAACGACTTTTGCACCATTCCCATTTGTTCCATCCCAAACAAATTGTTGCACTTTTGCTGCCTTTCCATTGTATAGATTACGGATAAATTTCCCGGACAGATCATAAATACTAACTTCCAGATTTTTCGGGTCAAAAATCTTTATTTCAATATTCAATTGATCGTTAAACGGATTAGGATAGCATTTTAGCTGATCCTTTTCAACAACTATTTGAATTTCAGGGAGTCCGATTACAGATACTTTTGCGAAGAGCGACCCATTCTTTTCAAATAAATCAGTTCCGCCAACGACTACTTTGTTCAGTTTGTATGTTTGGGAATTTCTATACAATTGAATGTCAATTGCATGACCATCAGCAAATCCATTTACTGCCTTACTTATACCGTCATTGCTTGATGCGGGAATACTGATACTTCCGCCTATCATCTGTAATATACCGATTGTTGCAGAACCCACACAATACTTGCCATCGAAGATACCAATCTGATCACCAGCCTGTAACCCTGAAGCCTGTAAATCAACAATATGGATGTTAAAATGGTCAGTGCCATTACCCTCGAATACTTTCGTATAATGGGTTGAAGCAAGGACTTCGGAAACAAAGGTTGCAGATTTAGTTGCAGTTGCAGGAATAGTCAGTACACAGCTGGAAGCTGTATAAACTTTATAACCTTTGCCAGGTGCGAAATTGCCGATATTGTTTTTCCACCCACCAAAAGATCCGTAGTTTTCTATGGTTTTACCGCCTTCATCCATAACCTTTTTAAGTTTGTCTGTGTCAATAAGTGGTTGGACTATTGCTTTTGCATCCTGTAAAGTTGTACATGGGTAAGACATTATATTCCATCCAGATGCAAGATTGATATTGTATGGCAGTTTAACAGGTACTCCTTCGACAGAAAGTGTACATGCTACAGTTACATAAACTTTGAAACCTTTAGCAGAATTCAGGTTACCGATGTTGTTTTTCCAACCGCCAAAAGCACCGTAGTTTTCGATTGTTTTTCCTGCTTCGTCCATTACTTTTTTAAGCTTACCTCCATCAATCAACGATTGGAAGATAACTTTAAGATCGAGATTGTCCGGTACTACATTAAAAGAAATGATGTTCCAACCAGTAATCAGAGGGATTTCCTGAATGACTTTTGTAACACCTGTTAGAGAAGCAAAGGCAGTAGCTCCGATTGCAAATTTACCATCAGTACTCCAGAAAGGATCTTCATTGGCGTAAACAGCAGTGAGATTTGAATTTTCAAGTTCTTTGCTTTTGTCGAAAAATTTGTAAGTAATTGCATTTCCGGTAGTATAGCCTTTATCGTAGCCATCGTTTCTCGAAACTATAATATCAAGGGTATTTGTTGATGATATTGTTCCGGATACGATACCTACACCAACACAGTTTGCACCATCAAAGATTCCGACTTCATCACCTGCCTCCAGATCAACATCATCCAATTTTGCTGAATAGATGTTAATGTTCATCTGGTCAACACCATTGCCTGTCCAGACTGGAGTAAAGTGTGCATTACAATATCGGTTGACTGTAATTGCCAAAGTTGATTCTACACCATAGCCACAGGTATTACGACCTTTGACAGTAATATTGCCCGAAGCTGCAGATATGCTATAACTTATAGTTATACTGTTTGTTGTGCTTGTTCCTGTTGCACCTGATGGTAATGTCCAAATATATGATGTTGCATTTTCAATTGTTGGAACTGTGTAAGTTACTGAATTTTGGTCTTGACAAACAGTAGTGGAACCTGTGATAGTTCCTGCATCGGCGGGTAAAGGATTTACAGTAATCTTTACCTGATCGGTAGGGGAATCTACTGTCCCGTCATTCACAATCAAAGAAAAAGTAAAATCTGTTTTTATGGCTACCACAGGTGCGGTGAATGTTGGCTTTGCAACAGAGTTTGAACTCAGTGTGAATCCATTAGGTGTGGACCATGTGTAGGAAAGCGTATTACCATCAGCATCTGATGAAGCCGAGCCATCCAAAGTTACCGTTAAACCTTGGTTAACTGACTGGTCGGGACCTGCATTGGCAATAGGTGCTTTATTAACCTGTTTTACGGTAATTAATACCAGATCTTCTAATGAATTAGCTGTTCCATCGTTAACCATGAGTGAGAAAGTATAGTTTGTATTTGTTGTAACTTCCGGAGCAGTAAATGTTGGTTTTGCAACAGAGTTGGAACTCAGAGTGATTTCATTTGGAGCTGACCAAGTGTAAGACAGTGTATTACCTTCAGCGTTTGATGAGGCTGAGCCATCCAAAGTAACAGTAGAACCTTCGTTTACAGACTGGTCTGAACCTGCATTAGCAACAGGAACATTATTTGTATTTGAAACTACTGCTTTTGAAAACCAGCTTTCATGGCCTTCTATCTGATCGTTTTGTGAATCTGCATCTTTATCATAAGCTGTTACAGATATACTGTCATTTGCTGACACGCCAACTAAAGTATAGGTTGTAACATTGCCAACATCAACAACATGATTGAAATGTAATCCGTCAATATACCCATAATAAACC
>CAILKW010000642.1 GCA_903834845.1 uncultured Bacteroidia bacterium
AAATGCACGTTCTTATTTTTGAATTATTAAGTTGAATTTTTATTCACTAATTTTAAAGTTTATGTATCTATGAAACAAAAAAATCTGATTTTTCTGCCTAAAGGAAAATGGACCAGGATGTTACTTTCTCTGGTACTTCTTATGGTATTGACGGCCGGTATGGCTTTTGCTCAACAAAAGGCAATTTCCGGAAAAGTAACTGATAAAAGCGGTTCATCTATTCCAGGTGCTTCAATTGTGATTCAAGGTACTACTGTTGGAACAGTTACCGATATGGAGGGGAAGTACACTTTAAATGTGCCTTCAAATGCTCAAACTCTGGTTTTTGCCTTTGTCGGAATGAAATCAACCACAGAAATCATTAATGGCAGATCTGTTATTAATGTTGTTCTTGAGGATGATGTTGTTGCAATTGGTGAAGTAGTCGCTATTGGCTATGGTACGCAAACCAAACGCGAAATCTCGGGATCTGTTGCAAATGTTTCGGCAAAGGATTTCAATAAAGGGGTTATCGCCAATGCAGCCGACCTCTTACAAGGGAAGGTTTCAGGTTTGAATATTACTAAAGGTAGCGGTGACGTTACAAGTGGTGCAACAATCCGGTTAAGGGGAACTTCTTCGTTGAATGGAAGCAGTTCGCCATTCGTTGTCATTGACGGTGTTCCAGGTGGTGATTTGAATTCAGTGGCCCCTCAGGACATTGAATCTATTTCTGTATTGAAAGATGCTTCCTCTGCTGCGATTTATGGTTCACGTTCTGCATCAGGGGTTATCCTGATTACAACAAAAAAAGGTACCAAAGCAGCACCTATAATTAGCTACGAAGGTTATGTTGGTGTTGACAACGTAACCAACAAACCAAAATTGCTGAATGGTGCCGAATGGAGAAAATTTGCAAAGGACAACAACAAGAACATTACTGGTATGGATTTAGGTGCTGATACCGACTGGTTTGGTGAAATTATGAGAACAGGGATTACCCAGAACCATAGTTTATCTTACTCAGGTGGTGGCGACCATAACAATTACATGGCATCTGTATCATACCTTGATATGCAGGGTGTTGTTCAAGGGAACAGCATGAGCCGTGTTAATATGCGTTTCTCAATCAATCAGCGTGCCTTTGACGACAAGTTGTTACTGACCTTAACTGCCAATGAAGTAATGGGTGACAACTCGCCTACCGATAACCAGAACTTTATTTTGGCATACAATACGATTCCTGTAGTTCCGGTAAAATTAGCTGATGGCACGTGGTACGACAACACAGATTTCGACCAGGGTAATCCTGTCAGGAATATTGAGTTGAACAAAAGGGAAAACAGGGAGAATAAATTTTACGGTAATGTAAAAGCCGATTATGAAATCATGACAGGGCTGAATTTTAGTGCAAATGCCTTTAAAGAGCGAAATACCAACGACTGGGCCCTTTACAATAATTCAACCACAGAGAGGGGTCGCAATCCTCAGGGTTTTGCCCAACGCCAAAACAGTGTGTGGGATAGAATTATGTTTGAATATACTCTGAGGTACAAGAAAACCTTCAAAGACGTACATAATGTAACTGCATTGGCTGGATATTCGTGGGAAAAAAGCGATTACAGGTTTTTTGGAGCCCAGAACCAACAGTTTGGAACTGACTTACTTGGATTTGACAACCTTCAGGCTGGTGAAAACCTCAAACCTGCAGACGTTTATTCTCAGCGCAATATGTCAAAATTGATCTCCTCGTTTGCACGTGTTACCTATAATTATTTGGAGAAATATGTTTTCGCTGCTACCGTTCGTCGTGATGGTTCTTCAAAATTCGGGGAGAACAATAAATGGGGTACTTTCCCATCTTTCTCAGGAGCATGGAACATTTCAAGGGAGGATTTCATGAGTAGCTATTCTTTTATCAATGACTTAAAATTAAGAGCAGGTTATGGGATAACCGGTAACCAAGATGGTATCGGGCCTTATAATTCAATCAACCTTTATGGTCAGCAAGGGAAGTATTACGACAGCGGAAACTGGTACACAGCTTATGGAATTACGCAGAATCCGAACCCGAACCTGAAATGGGAAAAAACAGCAATGACTAATATTGGTGCTGATTTCTCTTTGTTTAAAAGCAGGATTAGTGGAACAATCGAATGGTATAACAAAATTACCTCCGATCTGCTTTATACTTACAGTGTTCCTGTTCCTCCTTACCAATTCAATACGATCCTTGCAAACGTAGGCGAAATGAGCAATAAGGGAATTGAAATGTTGATTAATGCAATACCTGTTAAGACCCAGAATTTAACATGGACAATTAACGTGAACATGGCTCATAATAAGAATATGGTGACGAAGCTGTCAAACGATGAATTCAAGACCGACCGTATCAAATCGGGTTCTGCATTTATCCGTGGCGGTTCAAACACAACTACCCATATCCTCGAAGTTGGTCAGGAAGTTGGTACTTTCTTCGGTTACCAGTGTGAAGGCCTTGATGCAAATGGAAAATATAATTTCACCGATATCGATCCGGTGGGATCTACTCCGAGTAATAAAGTCATCAATGACAAGGATATGACTTATATCGGATCACCACAGCCAAAACTGACCTATAGCATCAACAATACATTGAGCTATAAAAATTGGGACTTTTCTGTATTCTTCAGAGGTGTTTATGGAAACAAAGTTCTGAATTACAGCAGGATGTCATTTGCAACAACTCAGTGGCTGATGGGCGGGAACGTGTTGAAAGAAGCATTAACTTCAGGTTTGACCGACTCACCGATTTATAGCAGTTTTTATATTGAGGACGGCTCATTTGTAAGGTTGGAAAATATGAACCTTGGTTATACCTTCAAGAAAGAAAGCATCAAATATGTTAAAAACCTAAGGGTTTATCTTTCTGCACAGAACCTGTTTAAGATTACTAAATACAAAGGTTTAGATCCTGAAGTTGACATGAGCGGTTTAAATCCGGGTGTTGAAGGACGCGATTATTATCCAAAGTCCAGGACGATTATGATGGGTGTAAATATTAGTTTCTAATCTTTAACTTTGAAAAACATGAAAAAGACAAGTCTATTTATATTTTTATTGATAGCCGGATTAACTGTAACTCCCTGGCTACAATCGTGTACAGATCTCAACGAAGTTGTTTACGACAAAGTCCCTACCGACCAATTTGGGAATACTCCAAAGGAGATTGCATCGTTAGTTGCTCCAATCTATAATACTATGCGTACAGCCCGTGGCTGGAACTTTGTCCACCTCGGAGAAGAAAGTGCTGATATGATGGTTGTCCCTACCCGTAAGGGAGGTGACTGGTGGGATGGTGGCCTTCACATGTACACCAAACAACACACCTGGACAAATAACAATGATCCTTTGATTACAGGTGCTTATTTTGATATTTTTTCAAGCATTACAACTTGCAACCAGGTTTTGAAAATGGTTGAAGGTCAGGCAGCTTCAACAGCGAGAGATCAGACTATTGCTGAAATCAGAGCAGTACGTGCTTTCTGGTATTATCTTTATGTCGATTATTTTGGTCAGGGGCCATTGGTTACCGACTTCTCGGTTACTGATTTGCCAGCTCCCAAAACAAGGGTGGAACTGTATAATTTTGTTATTACCGAACTGGATGCAGTAAAAGACAAGTTAAGGGCAGATGTTACTTCCGCCTCCTATGGAAAAATGACCAAAGGTGCGGCTTACTCGATCCTTGCCAAGATGTACCTTAATGCATTAGTCTGGAATCCAGCAGGTGGAGCACAATGGCAAAAATGTATCGATGCCTGCAATGTCGTGATTGGCCTTCCTTATGTTTTGGAAGCTGATTGGAAAAAAACTTTTCAGGTTAAAAACGAGGATTCAAAAGAGATCATTTTGCCCGCTGTTTTCAGTGGATTGTTAGGTGGTAATTTTATTGCCAATGCCACCCTCCATTATTTGGATGCCAAAGCATTGGGATTGAATACCGGACCATGGAACGGTATGGCTGCCGACCCAAATTATGTGAAAGCTTATGATCCCGATGACAAACGTTTGAACTGGTCTTTCCTTAGGGGGCCAATGCTTGATCCTATTACCGGGGTTGTAATTCAAACCGCTCATGGCCGTCCGTTGATCCACACAGACGACATTACCATGTACGAAGCCACAACAACCTGGGGCTGGTGCAACCAGGAAGATGGTGCCCGTTGCTGGAAATGGGAGATTCCTAAAGGATTGTCCTCTGATATGGAAAACGACTATGCCATTTTCCGTCTGGCTGATACATACCTGATGAAAGCAGAGAGTCTGGTCCGTATGGCAGGAGCTTCAACTACCGAAGCAACCACTTTGGTCAACGCTATCCGCAAACGTGCTTTCATTCCCGAAAAACCAGTTACAGCCGCGACATTAGATGTTATCCGCAAAGAACGCCGTTTTGAGATGGCATGGGAACAATTGGCACGTCAGGACAATATCCGTTTTGGAACTTTCCTAAACGCAGTACCTGGATGGAGAGGCGTTAGCGAAGCGAAGCGTTTGCTGTTCCCAATCCCAAAAGACGCTATGGATGTCAATAGTAAGTTGGTTCAAAACCCTGGTTATTAATGAGATAAACAATTTTCTATTTTAAACTCTATTCATGAGTTGACTCCGAAAAGTTTGAATTCAAAAGTACGCCATGCGGAATAAGGATTTTCTACTTTTCGGAGTTCGTTTTAAACAGAGTTTTCAAATTTTTTTCTTAAACACCTTTAATTGTAATAACATGAAAAAAGCAGTTGCAGTATTTTTAATTTGTGGTTTAGTTTTATTCTTCTTCTCTCAAAGTCAGGCATTAAACAAGGTTTCGAAGTCTGAAAATCGAATTTCAAAAAATGAAAGTGCTTCATTACAAAAAGCAGATACTAATCAATGGAGGCAGTTATTCAATGGAAAAGATCTGACAGGATGGAAGCATGTTGGTCCAGGATCTCAGTATGTTGAGGAGGGATACATTAAGTCACGCGGTGGAATGGGTCTGCTGTATTGGACAGGTGAAAAGTTTGGAAATTGCACAATCCGCGTAGTTTTTAGGATGCGCGATACCAACAGTAACGCAGGAGTTTTTATCAGGATACCAATCGAACCGTATGAAGAGTGGATGCCGGTTTTTTATGGCTACGAAGTTCAAATAGATAATCAACCTGAACTGTCAGGCGAAAATGATTATCATTATACAGGTATGTTGTATTCCCTTACAAAACCATTAGCAAAAACCGGTAAACCGGGTCCGCAGTGGAATACAATGGAAATCACCTTGGATGGACCAAGAACTATTGTTTTTTTGAATGGCGTAAAAGTGACAGATTTTAAGGAAGGTGATCCAGTACCAGCTCGCATATTTGATTTTGAACCTTACCACGGACCCCGCCCTGACTTTGGGTTTATTGGTGTACAAAACCATGGTGAAAAGGATGTTGTATTCTTTAAAGAAGTTTCAGTTAAACCGCTGAGTAAAAAATCTAAGTAAGACAAAATGACTGTTAATTAATTTATTAAACGGTTATAGGATGAAAAAGATTAATCATAAATCAAAGGATTTAACCGATCTTACCCGAAGAAATTTTGTAAAAGCCGCGACTTCCGGGGCAGCGGCTTTTACAATTCTCCCAAGTTTCACAGTTTCTGGTTTAGGTCATGTTCCCCCAAGTGATAAATTACAAATTGCAGCGGTGGGATGTGGAGGAGAAGGCGAAAATGATATCCATCATTATGCTACTGCTCCTAAAAAAAATGCAGTGATTTCGTGCCTGTGCGATGTTGACGACCGGCAGGCTGCTCCCCGAAGAAAAGAATTTCCAAAAGCTGCATTCTATCACGATTGGCGTGAAATGTTTGATAAAGAGCGTAATAACTTTGATGCAGTTTCTGTAGCTATTCCAGATCATAACCATGCAATTGTCGGACTGAGTGCCATGCAGCTTAAAAAGCACTTGTATCTGCAAAAACCTTTGTCTCATGATATTTACGAAGCCCGTATTCTCACACAGGCAGCTGAAAAATATAAAGTTGTTACTCAGATGGGCGATCAGGGTGCTTCGTGTGATGGTATGCGAACATTGCGTGAATGGATTGAGGCAGATCTGCTTGGCGAAATTCAAAAAGTTTTTTGCTGGACTGATCGTCCTGTTTGGCCACAAGGAATTGCTTGGCCTGATTCACGTCCTCCTGTACCAAAAGAACTAAATTGGGATCTCTGGCTGGGTACTGCTAAAGAAACCAATTATATTGATAATATGGTACCATTTAACTGGCGGGGTTGGTGGCGATTTGGTACTGGTGCTTTGGGTGATATGGGTTGCCATATCATGGGGCCACCTTTCAAATTACTTGATCTTGGATACCCGAAAGAAGTCTCGTGCAGTGCCAGTACTGTTTATAATGGTATCTTCACTGAAGGTCTTTTTCCCGAAAGTGGCCCAGTGGCAAGTTCCGTTCGTTTTAAATACACACTTAAGAATGGTAAGGATCTTAATCTTTATTGGATGGATGGTGGAATAACTCCTGAACGTCCGTTTGAGTTGAATGAAGATGGGAATATGAATGACATTATGGGTGACTGGCCGGGATTAAACGATTTTGAAGGTAGCACCTTGTTCGTTGGAACAAAGGGAAAAGCTGCTTGTGGCTGGGGAGGTCGTAATCCAATACTATTACCTCTTTCGCGGAACAAAGAGGTTAATGTTCCGAAGAAATATCCCCGAGTTGAAGGCGATATGGACGGTCATTGGTGGCAATGGATTGATGCTTGTATTGCAGGATATGGAAATGTTGAGGTTTCTTCCCCATTTGTCGGTTATGCAGGACCGCTTACCGAAACCGTTCTGATGGGAAATTTATTATTGCGAAGTTTTAATATACGCGAAAAAGTGAAGAGAAAAGATCCGGTCTATGGCGAAATGGAATCCAACATTTATCCTGGCCGGTACATCAATTATAAATGGGATGGCCCAAACATGAGAATCACAAATTTCGAGCAGGCTAATCAATTTGTAAAAAGAGAGTATAGGAAAGGTTGGGGCGAATTGAAAATCTAATGAACGAGTTAAATATTTAAGGTGAAACAAATTATATATGACAATTATTCCGAATTATCACTGAATACTGCTGAGCAGATTGCAGCAATAATTTCAGAAAAACCTGATGCGTTACTCTGCTTTCCTGCCGGTGAAACTCCGCTTGGAACGTTTAATCATCTCATTAAACTTAATAAAACGGGAAAAATCAGTTTTAAGGATTGTAAAATTGTGGGACTCGATGAGTGGGCAAATCTTGGTAGCTTGCAAAATGAAAATTGTTTCTCTTTTCTACGAAAACACTTGTTTGATCATATCGATTTATCTTATGAAAATCTTTGTTTTTTTGATGGTGAATCAACAGATCTTATTCATGGATGTGTTAAAACTGACGAGTTTCTTAAGAAAAATGGCCCAATTGATATGATTTTGCTCGGCATTGGAATGAATGGCCATCTTGGATTAAACGAACCTGGAACTCCATTTGATCTTTGTTCTCATATTGTTAAACTTGATGAGATTACAAAAATTGTTGGACAAAAATATTTTTCAGACAAAGTACAACTTACTTATGGTATAACCCTGGGATTGAAATATATAATGGAAGCTAATACAGTGATTTTGCAAATGAATGGCTTTAAAAAGGCGGATGTTGCAAGGCAATTGATTAATTGTGAAGTATCAACTGATTTTCCTGCGTCAGTATTAAAATCACATTTGAATGTTTTTTTATTACTTGATAAAGAAGC
>CAILKW010000643.1 GCA_903834845.1 uncultured Bacteroidia bacterium
GACTTCTTCGTCCGAAAGAGCTGTTTTGGCAGCAGGATCCCAGTTAACCATCCTTACACCACGATATATTAACCCCTTGTTGAAAAGATCAACAAAAACCTTAATTACCGATTCTGAGCGAATTTTGTCCATTGTGAAACAAGTGCGCTCCCAATCGCACGAAGCACCGAGTTTTTTTAGCTGTTCGAGGATAATTCCACCGTGCTTGTGAGTCCATTCCCAAGCATGATCAAGAAATTCGTCACGAGTAAGACTCTCTTTCGAAATACCTTCTTTGCGTAATTTGTCAACTACTTTAGCTTCAGTAGCAATTGAAGCGTGATCGGTTCCTGGTACCCAGCAGGCATTTTTCCCCTGCATTCGTGCCCTGCGTACTAG
Source organism: uncultured Bacteroidia bacterium (assembly GCA_903834845.1). GTDB lineage: Bacteria > Bacteroidota > Bacteroidia > Bacteroidales > Prolixibacteraceae > JAAFHB01. The sequence continues at coordinate 379 of CAILKW010000643.1, forward strand.
AATATCCTGAATCGAATTGTTCAGCATGTGACCCATGTGCAACACACCTGTAACGTTAGGTGGCGGTATTACAATAGTATATGGTTCACGCTCATCGGGTTCGGAATGGAAGAAGTTGTTCTCCATCCAGTATTTATACCATTTATCTTCAATTGCAGAAGGATCGTACTTGCTCGGAATTTCTATCATAGTTATCTCTATTTTTATTATTCAAATTAACTGTCAAATGATTACCGCCATTTGTCGGTTCATTTAACAAGGGGACAAAAGTAGGAAAAACCGATGAACCTGAAAGTATTACACGAGAAAGATTCGTTTTTGTTTGATATAGCCCTTCAAACGGTTGCAAACACTTGAAGCGGCAGTTGGCAAATTTTTATTGACGGCTTCACTCCAAGTGAAGCCGTCAATATCAAAAAAATCACTTGAAGTGAAGCCGTCAATTTTTTTTCCACTACTTACCCAATATTTTCCGGACTAAATTTCAGGTAATTTGAATTCTCTTTTGCTATATTTGTCATGATTATATTCCACACAAAAATACATTAAAATTAAATTCAAATACTTATGTCAAAAGTCAATTATTCATTTAGAACTCTGACATTCAAATTATTGCTTTTGTTTGTCGTAAGCTTTATTACCACTACAATTCATGCTCAAATGGTTATTTCAGGTGGTACAAATGTAAGAATCGGTGCCGGTGCTGTTTTAACCTCTACACAGAATCTTGTGGTCGGAAACGGTGCCGAACTTTCGGTTGTCGGCTCACTTGTACTAAAGAACAATCTTACTAACCAAAACATTACGGATGACCTCGGCACTGGCATCATTGAATTTTCAGGTGCAGTTCCTCAAACAATTTCAGGTGTGAATACCATTGGAAATCTAAATGTTAATAACGCAACAAGTCTCGACATTGCAGGTAATACCTTTGTAAATTCGGTTCTTAACCTTATGAACGGGTATATCAGGCTTGGCACAAACAACCTGATTCTCGGTAGCCTTGCAACTGTTGCAGGTACTCCGTCAGCAACAGCTATGGTAATTGCAACAGGTACAGGCGAATTACGCAAAAGCTTTTCGGGAAACGGAAGTTTTACTTATCCTGTTGGAGATGATTCCAGTACTGCCGAATATTCTCCTGTAACGTTGAACTTTACAGGGGGCACGTTTTCACCTGTCAATTATGTAGGAGTGAAGCTTTCAAATTCTGCTTATCCTGGATTATCAGGGAATTACCTGAGCCGATATTGGACTCTTACCCAAAATGGTATTACTTCGCCACAATATAACGCACTTTTTCAATATCTGCCTGCCGACATTAACGGCAATGAGAGCGGAATAAGCTGTGCCAAAGTTGATCCGGCACCAAAAGTGGTGTACAGTCCCGCCAATATCGAACTACACCAGCTCACAGCCAACGGATTAACAACATCAGGGACTTTTACAGGGGTTTCAAAAGTTGTTCAGGA
>CAILKW010000644.1 GCA_903834845.1 uncultured Bacteroidia bacterium
AACCGTCAAACTGTCTAAAAACTCACACTAATTTGTTGAATACTTTTCATTGAAATAAAAAACAGAATTTTTGTTTTTTTTATTTTTGTGCATGCAATTTATACAAGGAAAAAACAGAACCCAAAGCATCCTTTTTCCTGAGAGTTTAGATCAAATCATTGATCAAGAAAACGAAGTTCGCATTATCGAATTATTTGTTGAAAGCATTAACCTTACAGATTTCAAGTTTGTTGTTAAAACCTCTATCGAGGGCAGACCGGCTTACAATCCAAAAGATTTATTGAAACTGTATGTGTATGGTTATCTCAACTCAATTCGGTCGTCACGAGCTTTAGAAAAGGAATGCAAAAGAAATATTGAACTAATGTGGTTAATGAAAGAGCTTGCTCCAGACCATAATACAATTTCAAATTTCAGACGTGATAATGAAAAAGCAATACGCAAAGTATTTCGTTATACAGTAAGTATTGCTAAACAATTTAACTTGATCGGAGGTAAACTTGTAGCTGGTGATAGCACAAAACTTCGTGCACAAAACAGTAAGAAAAATAATTTCAATGAAAAGAAAATTGAACGTCACCTTGAATACATTGAGAACAAACTCTTTGAATACAACAAGGCTCTGGAGCTTGCTGATGAAGAAAATAAAAAAGCAATTCAATTAGAAATTCTAAAACAAAACAGACGTAAAAGACAATATCAAAACTATAATGCGATTCTTCAGGAAACGGGAGAAGTTCAAATATCTACTTCTGATCCCGATAGCCGCCAACTCATCACCCGCAACAATATTACAGAAGTTGCATATAATGTACAAACCGTTGTAGATGCAAAACATAATTTACCTATTGATTATAAAGTAACTAATGAGAATGATAGTAAAGCAATGGGAGCTATGTTACGAAGAACCAAAACAATTTTAAAAACAACTGATTTTACTGCACTTTACGATAAAGGTTATCACACCGGTACTGAAATTAAAACGGCTATTGATTTAGGAATACATATTATGGTTGCCATACCCGATGTTGGTTCTAATGCCCCGGACATAGCTTACAATGTTGCAAATTTTAAATACGATTATGAAAAAGATTTTTATACTTGTCCGCAAGAACAAGTGCTAAAAAGCAACGGTAGTTGGTATAAGAAAGACAGAGGTAAATCCTCCGTGCAGATAAAACAATACAAAACAAAAGCCTGCATCACTTGTTCTGTAAAAGATTTATGCACAAAGAATAAAGATGGACGAATGATTGAACGCAGTGAACACGCACCTTTTATAGAACAAAATAGATTAAACATTGAAGCAGATCCAACGCTCTATAAAAAGCGGCAAGCCATTGTGGAACATCCTTATGGAATCATAAAACGACAATGGGGATTTTTTTACATTATGACAAAAAAAGGAAAGAAGCGCGCCAGTGCTGATGTTGGCTTTATCTTCACAGCTTTCAATTTGCGCAGAATTATTAACATTGTTGGTAAAAATGTGTTCAAAAAGTTCCTGGAAGAACTGGGCTTTTTATTTTCGAATATTTTTACCTCCATAAAATCATTTATCTCCAATATAAGCTCTCCATTTTTTACAAAACATTTTTACAAATTATTTTTCAAGCGCTCGCATATCGCTTCTAATTAGATTATATTTGCTTGGTAAACTGTAGTTTTTAGACGGACTG
>CAILKW010000645.1 GCA_903834845.1 uncultured Bacteroidia bacterium
ACCCTGACTTTCACCGATTACTAAAATGCGTTTACCATCCCATTCAGGTTGACTTGCCAGAAAATCAAGAGTCCGGATTAACCGCAAATACATTCCTCTGAAATAAAAGTCATTTCTGCTCTCCATTCCCTGAAAATAATACTCTTTTAAAACCGAGTTTTCGAGATTAGTGTAATAATCTTCAGGCTGTCCGTTAAGCATACCATGAGCATTCAAATCGAAACAAATTACACCTTTTCCCATTTTCGCATATCTCAGGGCATTTTCAGGTTCCGAACGACACCACGACCCTTTAACACCTGCAGCGTGAACGTATAAAACAATAGGCAAAGATTTAGGCTTAGCCGATTCCGGCTTGGCAAAATAACCTCTTACAGGCTTGTCTCCGGTGCAGTTAATCTCTATATCGAAACAATTGTATCCTTTCCCAGACTCCTTAACCGATATTGTTTTTATATCAAGCGGAACTTTCCTTAATGCTTTCTTCTCACTTTTCCAGTATTGATCGAAATCTTTTGGACGGTTTGTTCCCGGTTTAAATTTCTCAGGATCAACAACCATTCCTATACTTGCAATTTCTGCTTGCGTGCTTGCCTCAAAAATGACAGATAATGGCCCCTCCACAATTTCATTAAAGATAATAAGAGTGTCTCCCAGGAATTCAACTGACTGTTGATCAGGTTTATTGCTGTAATTTTTTCGGATTTTTATCGAAACGGAATCTGCACCGCGATCTTTTAAAAACAAGGAGACTTTTATTTTTTGACCTGTTTTATAAATAGCTGTTTCATTGGTTTGTTTCAGAATGATGTTTTGCCCATGACCATAAGTGAAAATACAAGTTGAAAATAAGGCTGAAAGAAAAAGGATGTAGATTTTTTTCATATATTAGTTTTTGATACTCTTTCAAAATTATAGGTATTCTTATTCCAAATTAAACCAATCACAAATAAGGTCTGTTTTGTCGGCAGGTTCCTTAAAATGTCTGAATTCATTAGTTTTGTTATTGTAGGTGTAATCTTTTCCCCAGACCGGGTGATTTTTCTGAACCTGCCGGATGGCATCAGTAATAAAATAGAGTTCATCGTTTGTCATTGTTGGATGAAGAGAAAGCCTTATCCAGCCCGGTTTCTGCGAAAGATCTCCAAAATTAATTCTTTGGGTGATTTTATTTGACTGATCATGAGTTACATCCAACAAAAAGTGGCCATAAGTTCCTGCACAGGCACATCCACCTCTTAATTGAATTCCAAATTTATCGTTCAGCAATTTTACAGCAAGATTAAAATGGAGATGATCAATATAAAAAGAGATGATTCCCAGTCTTTTATGAATATTATCGGCTAAAATATGGAGCTCTTCGATTTTTTCCAATTCAGCAAATGCTATCTGAACCAGCTCTTTTTCGCGTTTTTCGATGTTCGCAACTCCCATGCTGTTTTTCAATTCAATGCAAAGGGCCGTGCGGATGGTTTGCAAAAAGCCTGGTGTCCCGCCATCCTCACGTGCTTCGATGTCGTCAACATATTTGAATTCGCCCCACGGATTGGTCCAGTCAACAGTTCCTCCTCCAGGGTTATCTGGAACCGAGCTGTTGTAAATAGCAGAATTAAAGACCAATACACCGGAACTACCGGGGCCTCCCAAAAATTTATGTGGTGAAAAGAAAATTGCATCGAGAGCCTGAAGAGGGTCTTTTGGGTGCATGTCCATTTTAACATAGGGAGCAGATGCAGCAAAATCTATGAAGCAGAACCCACCGTTTTCGTGCATGATCCTTGACATTTCATGGTAAGGAGTAGCGATACCTGTAACATTTGAACAGGCTGTAAATGATCCTATTTTCATTTTTCTGTCGCTGTACTTTTCCAGTTCGGTCTTTAATTGTTGTGTGTCAACAAGTAAATCTTTATCAGGTTGAAGTTGCACAACATCGGCAACAGTCTCTAACCATGAAGTATGGTTGGAATGATGCTCCATGTGGGTGATGAAGACAACCGGACGATCTTCATGTGGCAGGCGTTCGAGCTTGTCAATTCTGTGCATTGCCCTGAATCCCAGAATCCTTTGAAATTTGTTGATCACTGTGGTCATTCCCGAACCTGCATTAATAATCACATCGTTCGGCCCGGCATTCACATGTTCTTTTATCTTCTTCTGTGCCAGATGATATGACTTAGTCATTAGTGTTCCTGTTTCGCAGGTTTCGGTATGGGTATTTCCGACAAACGGTCCAAATTGATTGGTTATTTTATCTTCAATCGGACGGTAAAGCCGGCCACTGGCAATCCAATCGGCATAAACGATCTTTTTTTCTCCGTAAGGTGATTGGAAAGTCTGGTCTATTCCAATAATTGCATCCCTGTATTTTTTAAAATAATCCTCCATTGAATAAATCAAAGATTTTCAGATTCTTTTACTTTTCCCCTCAATATA
>CAILKW010000646.1 GCA_903834845.1 uncultured Bacteroidia bacterium
ATATTGTTTTGAATTAAATGTTATGTCATAAAGTTTCGTTGTGTACAACCGTTACATGTCCTACCGTTTTATGTACATTCTGATTTTTACCCATTTTTATTTTTCATAATAATTCACCGTTGCCGAGATATTAAATTTTACATTGAGACAAAAATAGCGACAATTTTATTAATAACGGCAGCCTATTTTCTTGTTTTTTTTTTCAAAATTGCTACTCAACTTTTTTCAATCTTTAGTTCAGTTCTGAAACGTATAAAATTTAGTTCTTTCTATTCCTTTAGTTTTAACAGTATTAAGAGTAGGATATTACTATCCTCTAATACACGTCTTCTGAACATTCTTGAAAATTAATCTGTACATGTAATAAAAGGGGAATCAACCGTTCAAAGTGCTGAAAAGAAAAGACAAATGAATATGTTTTACTTTAAAACTATCAAACCGAAAACAAGAAATCAATCTAACCGGAAAAACACTACTTTTACGCAAGCAATGTATGTGAAAACTTAGTTTTTTAATATTAAACACCTTCGCACATGTGGTTAATTGTTTTGTTATTTATAGCGGTGATATTCATAATTATCACTACATCAAGGCTAAAATGGCATCCTTTCTTTTCGCTTCTCGTAGCTGCTTTTGGTTTTGGGGCATTTTCAGGAACTATGTCACTTGAGGATGTAGTCAAATCGGTCAATTCAGGTTTTGGAAATACCATCGGGTTTATTGGAATTGTAATCATTGCTGGCTCAATAATCGGCAAATTTCTCGAAAAATCGGGAGGAGCCTTTACCCTTGCACAAAGTACCCTTCGAATTGTTGGTAAGAAAAATGTGCCTCTCGCTTTAGGCATTATCGGTTATATTGTCAGTATTCCTGTTTTTTGCGATTCGGGTTTTATTATTATCGCGCCATTAGCAAAAGCTTTATCAAAACAGGTGAAAATCTCTTTTGCCGTAGGTGCTATGGCTCTAAGCCTGGGACTAATATTAACACATTCAATTATTCCACCCACTCCCGGACCTGTTGGAGCAGCCGGTATTTTGAAGGCTGATTTGGGATTGGTCATTCTTCTTGGTTTACCCGTAACTCTTATCGGGCTTATGGCAGGCTGGCTTTTTGCCATTAAAATAGCTTCTAAAACTTACATTGATCCGCTTCCAGGTATCACCGAAACTGAAGTGAAATCTGATGGCGGACCATCTCTTGGGCTCTCTCTGATGCCAATTTTTATGCCCATTTTGTTGATTATTTTAAGGTCTGTATGTCTATTGCCTGCTGCACCTTTTGGGGTTGGGAAAATTTCAATGTTTATTAATTTTTTTGGACAACCTGTTGTGGCTTTGCTTATTGGCGTAGTTCTTTCTTTACTGTTGCCTAAAAAACTTACCCGCGAAATGGTATCTTCCACAGGTTGGGTTGGTGAAGCAATTATTGCAGCTGCAACAATAATCATAATTACCGGCTGTGGTGGGGCTTTTGGTCAGGTTTTGCAAAATTCGGGTATAGGCCAGGTAATAAATAGTAATCTGTCGGGAGCAAAAAGCTTAAGTATCCTTTTGCCTGTTATTATTGCAGCTTCCCTGAAAACAGCTCAGGGTTCAGGTACCGTTGCAATCATTACAGGTGCTGGCATTATGGCACCACTACTCGGAACGCTTGGATTGGATTCTGCGGTTGCTCGTGCTCTTGTGGTTGTTGCTCTGGGTTCAGGGGGAATGATAGCAAGTCATGCCAACGACAGTTATTTCTGGGTTGTAACACAAATGTCGGGAATGACTGTTAATCAGGGATATAAATTACAAACAGTTGGCACACTTGTAGTCGGAGTATTTGCGTCATTGGCAGTCTTACTTTTAAGCCTTTTCGTTTTGTAAATTTATTTCATAACTTTTGGGTTTTATATTGGATTTTCAAATTATATGATTTTTTAAAATGACAGATTATCAACTTATTAAAGTTAGGCAACATTTCAAAAATAATTCGACAGACGATTTAATCGGTGATATTTCAAAGGAGCTTTCAAAGATGCGCTCTTTAATAAAACCGGGGTATAGAATTGCGATAGCTGTTGGTTCCAGGGGAATAAAGAACTTAGTGGTTATAGTAAAGGAAGTTATCCTATTTGTAAAAGATTGTGGTGCTTTTCCGTTTATTGTGCCTGCGATGGGAAGTCACGGAGATGCCACTTCCGTAGGGCAGGAAGCGATTCTGGAAGGTTATGGAATATCAGAAAAAACTGTTGGAGCACCTGTTATTTCTTCAATGGATGTTATTGAACTGCCTGCAGGCGATTTGCCTCTTAAAGTTTTTATGGATAAGAATGCAGGTGAATCTGATGGTATTATTTTGATTAACAGGATAAAGCCACATACTGATTATCATGGCTCTTACGAAAGTGGATTGGTAAAAATGGCAGTTATAGGTCTTGGAAAAGAGAAACAAGCTTCAGCCATTCACAAATACGGAGTTTACGGACTGACACACATTATTCCATTGGTTGCCAGACAAGTTCTTTTGTCGGGTAAGATATTGGCTGGCATTGCGTTGGTTGAGGATGCCTATGATAATACGATGTTATTGAAATGCCTCGCACCTTCTGAGTTTTTTGAACAGGAACCACTGCTCCTTGACATTGCACGTCAAAATATGCCTTCTCTTCCTGTAAATGATATTGATGTGCTTGTTATTGACAACATGGGTAAAGATATCAGCGGTATTGGAATGGATCCTAACATTATAGGACGTATAAAAATACATGGTCAGAGGGAACCTGAAAAACCGGTTATTAAAGCTATTTTGGTACAACAGCTCACTGAGGCTTCGCATGGAAATGCCATTGGAGTAGGAATGGCTGATGTTATCACACAGAAATTATATGATCAGATAGATTTTTCTTCAACATATACAAATGCAATTACCAGCAGTTTCCTTGAAAGAGCCAAGATACCTGTTGTTGCTGCAAGTGATAGAGAAGCCTTTGAAATTGCACTGAGAAGCTGCGGATATGTTGAGCCGGGCAAAGAAAAGATAATACGTATAAAAAACACACTTCATCTCGATGAAATATATGTTTCTCAGGCTGTTATGGATTTGCTCAAAGGTTCTTCCTCAATTGAAACTGTAAGTGATAATGTTAGCATGTTGAATGAAAAATCGGAATTTGCAGATTTTTGATCACATACAAAATAATTATTTGAAATTTATATCCACGAGAATAATCTCCGATTTTCCAGCTGTTTTAACAGGTGGCCCCCATAGGCGTAGGCCACTTGTGACAAAGAAATGAGTATTTCCTATTTTCCTGTAACCCCAACTTAGTTCGTACATACTGTGAATAATGTAGTTGATAGGAAACATCTGTCCGTTGTGTGTATGTCCCGAAAACTGCACATCAGTCTCTGTTCGGCTAACCTTCTGCAATTCAGTTGGCCTGTGATCCATTAAAATAATCGGAAGATCATGGGTAGTACTTCCTAAAATTTTATTGATGGTTTTTCGCCTCCTGAAGTGCTCATCATATCTTCCGGATAGATAAAATGAACTGTCAATTCTGATAATGGTGTCAAGAAGAAGAGTTATACCGGCTCTTTTGAAAAAACTGCCTTGTTGCTGACCTCCATAGAATTCGTGATTTCCAACAACGCCAAATACCCCGATTGTTGTTTTGATGGTCTTTAGGGTTGCTTCAATAGCTTCAGTGGTTTCATTTTCGCTGTCACCTTCTACAATGTCACCACCATATAGCATAAGATCGGGTTGCAAGGCATTGACCTTCCTGACAAATTGCTCAACAAAAGGCATACTGGTATTTTGTTTGATGTGGAAATCTGCCATATAGGCAATTCGCAGATGATCAATCTTTGACTGTCGCCGTGGAACATCAATCTGATATTTTGAAACGCTTATCGTATTCAGGTTAATCGCACCAACAATCACTACGGAAACCGATAAAAGAATCATAGCAGAAAGCAAATAAAACCTGAATGAAACTTTTCTTCTTGTTTCTGAACGTACAAATCCGGCTTTAAGATTGAGCAACAAAAATAAGTCGAACAAGAGAACCGAAAGAAAAAGGTAAAGATAGAACGGTAGTATATAGTTAGATACGGTTGAGAGTATTTGCATTGGCAAATTTGTATTTGAGTCATCAAATCTTCCGAAGAGAGGATAAACAGCAGCCAAAAGCAGGTAAACAATCAGATACAAACTCCTGTAACCTTTGCTGATAAAGAGATTCCTGATACGGAAAAAGACATAAATGTTAGGAATAATATAGGCAAGAGTAATAGAAAGATGAAACATCAGATGAAATTTTAAGAATTGAATGGGCACGAAGATATGAAATTTCATGTGTTTATAATTTGTTTTTTTAATGGCCACATGGAACTCGCCATGATAATCATCCTGTTGTGTGAGAATTACTGCTCATGGCTCGTTTCATTTAAAATTAAACTTCGTTCAATGGTTTGAAATCCTCAGGAATTAATTAGGTTTACATTAAATATTTGAAAACTGTAATGAATAATTAATCAATTAATTATGAAATCTAATAGTAAGTATTTTCAAACGGTAATCAGAAGGATAGGTTTGGCGATTGTCTTTGTTCTTTTCAGTGCTGTAACTGAAGCTCAAACTCCCGATTTCAGTAAAATGACTCCTCAGGAACGAACCGCTTTCAGGGCAAAAATGAGGGAATTAGCAGAAAAAGACTGGCAACTTATGGCAGCTCAGCTTAATATTCAATTGCCTGTTCTGCCACCGGCGGCAGAAGACAGCAATCGTCCAAAGCATCTTTTTCAAAAACAGGGAAGTACAAATTGGACTGATTCGACCGGAAATACTTATGTCCGTTCGGGTTGGGGAAACTGGTCTAACTACGATGAATCAAAAGCTGGTAACTATATTCTTCCCGATCCTTTAGTTTTGAAAAACGGAATTGTCGTAAAAAATCCCAAAATATGGTGGACGGAGCGGCGACCTGAAATTCTAAACGATTTCTGCACCGAAATATATGGCAAAACACCCCAAGTAACACCGAGAGTAGTTTTTAAAATTACCGCAACAGATACTGTTGAAATCAACGGGAAAGTGATCAAAAAGACCATTGTCGGACAGGTTGACAATTCTAAATTTCCACAGGCTAATACGAGTATAAATATTACGCTGTACCTTCCTCTCAAAATAGCAGCACCTGTCCCATTAATGGTCATTGCTGACTTTGGATCTGGCAACATGCCACTTGGAAATAATAAAGGGCCAACTGCGCTGGAAATGGTACTTGCTTTGGGTTGGGGATATGCAACGGTAAATACTTCGGAAATACAGATGGATAGCGGAGCAGGTCTTAATGATGGAATTATAGGACTTGTAAATGAAGGAAAACCCAGAAAACCTGATGATTGGGGCGTTTTAGCTGCATGGTCATGGGGATTAAGCCGTGCTTTTGACTACTTCGAAACTGATAAGGCAATTAATCCGAAACAGATTGGAATTCAGGGACATTCACGTTGGGGAAAAACGGCTTTGCTTGCAGCAGCACTTGATCAGCGTTGGGCAATCGTTTTTTGCAGTTGTTCCGGCTCGATGGGAGCATCTTTAGAGAAACGCAGCTGGGGCGAAAATATTGATAATGTTGCCGGAAGCGGCGAATATCACTGGATGGCGGGTAACTTTCTGAAATACGGTGGTCACTGGGATAAAATGCCCGTTGATTCCCACCAACTAATGGCCTTGATAGCACCCCGACCGATATTTATTACCGGAGGAACACGCGATCAGTGGGCAGATCCTCGAGGTGAATTCCTTGCATGTGTCGGAGCAGACCCTGTATATCGTTTACTTGGAAAGAAAGGTCTTGGTACGATAGAAATGCCGTTGCCTGATATCTCATTAATATCCGGTGATTTAGCCTTCAGAAATCACGATGGCGGGCATACAGATTTGATTGATTGGCCGGTATTTCTGGAATTTGCGAAAAAGTACTTCAGGTAAATTTACAATATTATGAATCCAAAATTGATAGTTATACTTAGCTTCGCTTATTTGTATGGATTTTTTGAGATCTTTATGAATTTAAGGCAACGAAGAAATAGTACAGTTACCGGTTCAGGTGATAAAGGGAGTTTGTGGTTATTGTATATTCTTATTACAATTGGATATGTTTTATCATTTTCGGCAGGAGCGACAAAAATAGGTCGAATTTATCCTTGGGACACATACTTTGCCATCGGAATTGTGTTGATTGCGATAGGATTATTTATCAGGATACAGTCTATATTGACACTTAAAAAGCAATTTACATATTCGGTTTCAAAGGTTGAGAATTACAAGTTAATCGAAACGGGAATGTATAAATGGATAAGGCATCCGGGATATTTAGGACAAATAATAATTTTTATAGGGATTCCGACTTCATTTGCGAATTGGTTATCTGTAATTCTAATGATTATTCCCGTTTTAGTGGGTTATATTTATCGGATACGAGTTGAGGAAAAATTTATGATTGAACAAATGGGAACAAAATATTTAGATTATCAAAAACGTACAAAACGATTAATTCCAATGATATACTAACATTCTGGTATCTTAAATTCTATATTACTATGTCAAACGATGAGATCAGAGACTTTTTAAGTTCCTTTCCCGACAATTTCAGATGAATTACGTTTAAAACAGCTACATTTGCAAAGATAAAACAACAATAAATGGACGATATATTACTTTTGGCGGACAAAGTAAGAAATACTCTTATCTTAGGTGAAAGCCATTTCAGAGAGTTCAAATCTGCTTTGGAAGGGAGACCTGACAAAAAAAGGCCAAGATTGACAAAATCAATTTGTGAAGATATTGGAGAGGCATTAGTTTCATTTGCCAATGCTGACGGAGGAGCGGTTTTGATTGGCATTGAGGATGACGGAACTATTACCGGAATTCCTCATAACGAGGACGAAATACAAAAAATGCTTAACTCTGTTAAAACCCATGTATATCAGAATCAACAACTTCCTTTAAACAACGCAAATAAACTAATTATAGACAATAAAACTATATTATATTTTTCTGTAAATAAAGGGACTACAATGATTTATCAACTTCCTGACGGAAGATGTGTTCGAAGAAGGGATAAATCAACAATGCCTGCCTCAGTTGACCAAATTCAATTTGAAAGACAAGAAATCAAATCGAGAGAATACGATAGTCAATTTGTTGATGGAGCACTGGTTACGGATTTGGATGTAAGATTACTACAAGGGATTGCTGACCAGTATATTAAAGGATTAAGTATTGAAAGGTACTTACAGCAAATTGGTTTGGCTGAATATGCTCAAAATGGATTACGATTAAAAAGAGCGAGTTTATTACTATTTGCCTCAGATATAGATAAATGGCATCCGAGATGTCAGGTTAGATTTCTTAGAGTTAAAGGGAGCACTTTGGAGGCTGGCGAAAAATACAATGTAATCAGTGACGACACTGTTAAAGGCAATATTTTCGATTTGTTAGTTAAGTCATGGGAACATTTAAGATCTTATTTAGCATACAAGACCGAATTTGGAGTAAATTCTCAATTTGAACAAAAATACATTTATCCCGAAGATGCTGTTAGAGAAGCTATTTTAAACGCTATTGCGCACAGAGACTATAGCATAACTAATGCAATTGAAATATATCTGTTTAATGACAGGATGGAAATTAAAAGTCCCGGAGCTTTAATTTCAACACTGACTATCAAGAATTTATATGAATTAGAAGGTTCTCATGAGTCAAGGAACTCATTAGTTGCAAGAGTTTTAAGAGAAACTAAATTAATGAGAGAGCTTGGTGAGGGAATGAAAAGAATATTCAACCTGATGTATGAAAATGAACTTGAAAAACCTGAATTGTATTCAAACGGGCTATGGTTTAGGGTAACATTATCAAACAAAACAAAAAAGTACTGAAATAATTTGGAGTGATCTCTTTAATCACTTTTTTCTCTTAGCTTTGCCACGAAATAATAAAGGGGTGCCTGAATATTACGGGCTGAGATCAAACCCATCGAACCTGTCCGGGTAATGCCGGAAAGGGAAAATGAAAAAGCATTCCTTTTTAAACATTTTAAGAATTGAAAAATGAAACGAATTGGTTTGTTTTGTGCTTTTTTAATGCTTGTTTCAGTGGCTTTTGCCCAATTTTCGCTGACAGGAGTTGTCAAAGATGAAAACGGAGATCCCTTACCCTGTGCTAATGTATTAATAGATAATACTTTTAAAGGAATAGCCGCCGGAACAAACGGTGAGTTTAAGTTTTCGAACCTAAGAAAAGGAAAATACTCCATAACAGTAACCTTTATCGGATATCAAAACTTCACTAAAGAACTGAACCTTAGCAAATCTGAGCATCTGGAAATTATATTGGAGCCAAAAAGTGTATTGACAGAGGAAGTACTGATCTCAGCATCACGTGCCGATCAAAAATCTCCTGTTGCCTATACAAATATTGGGAAGGAAACGATTCAAAAATCGAATGTAGGAATGGATATCCCATATCTTCTTAGCCATACTCCCTCATTTGTAGCAACTTCCGATGCCGGTAATGGGGTGGGTTATACCAATTTCAGAATTAGAGGAACCGACCAGAATCGAATCAATGTCACGATAAACGGAATACCTATGTCGGAAGCAGAATCTCACAGCACTTACTTTGTTGATATCCCCGATCTGGCTTCCTCGACAGAAAATATACAAATTCAGCGTGGTGTCGGAAATTCAACCAATGGAGCGGGGGCTTTCGGTGCCACAATAGACTTGCAAACTAATAGATTAAATCCTCTTGCCAATGCAAGTTATTGTTCTTCAATAGGTTCATTTAGTACTTTGAGAAATAACATCAAAGCCGGAACAGGATTGATAAATGGTAAATTTGCCATAGATGCCTCGCTATCGAAGATAACCTCTGCTGGTTTTATTGACAGAGGTTCTTCGGATCTGAAATCTTTTTTTATTGCGGGAGGTTATTTTACTCCAAACACTATTTTGAAAGTCACCCTATTTTCGGGATTAGAAGAGACATATCAGTCATGGAATGGTGTACCTTCAGTCAGACTAAAAAACGATCTTGAAGGGATGAAGAAGTACGAAGATCATGGCCTATATACCCATGATGAAACTCAGCATTTGATAAGCTCTGATAGCAGAACCTATAATTTATATACTTATGAAAATCAGGTAGATCATTATCAACAGGATCATTATCAGCTTCATTTTTCGCACAAATTCAATCAATATCTGAACCTGAACGCAGCTTTATTTTATACTTACGGCAGTGGTTATTACGAACAGTTCGAAACCGATCAGAAATTTGAAGACTATCGTCTGCCAAAACCTGTAATAAATGGTTTGGAGGTTGATAAAACTGATCTCATCAGACGTAAATGGCTTGTAAATGATTTTTATGGCTTTGTTTTTTCACTTACTTACAAAAAAGGAATAAATTCATTAAGCCTTGGAGGTGGTGGTAACGTTTACGATGGTAACCATTTTGGGAAAGTAATCTGGGCTAAAATTGCAGGGAATTCTGATATTGATTATGAATGGTATCGCGGCACAGGGCTTAAAAAAGATGGCAACATATACGCCAGATACAAAGTTCAGCTTTCTGAAAATCTGAACGCAAACGCCGACATTCAATACCGTTTAATCAGGTATGAGATTGATGGTATTGATGATGACCTGCGCAACCTGAAACAAAATCACGAATTCAACTTCTTCAATCCTAAGTTTGGAATTTTCTATTCACCCGATACCGGACATGAAGTTTATCTGAGTTATGGACGGGCAAATCGTGAGCCGAACCGCGATAATTTTGTGGATGCCGATCCAACTGGGAAACAACCGATCTACGAATCCCTCAATGATTTTGAGATGGGCTACACCTTTAAAACCTCGAATTTATTGCTGGGCGGCAACTTTTATTTTATGGATTATATTAATCAGTTGATACTTACAGGTAAGATAAACGATGTTGGTTCGCCGGTAATGACCAATGTTGACTACAGCTACCGGGCCGGAATAGAATTAGTTGCAAGTCTTAAAATCTTTAAAAAGTTTAACTTGAATGTTACCGGTACATTTAGCAGGAACAGAATAAAAGATTTTACTGAATTTGTTGAGGATTGGGATAATGGAGGACTGATTACCAATGTAATAGGCACCACAGATATGGCTTTCGCTCCAAAAATGACAGCAAGCAGTGTTCTCTCATTCAAGCCTAATAATAAAATGGAAATTAGTTTTCTTTCAAACTATGTTGGTTTACAGTACATTGATAATACTGCAAGTACCCAAAGGAAGCTGAATGCTTATCTTATCAACAACCTAAAAATTGATTATACTGTAAGGCAAAAATTGTTTAAGGAGTTGAAATTTAATTTATTAATAAACAACATTTTCAACAGAAAGTACGAGAGCAATGCCTGGGTATATTCCTATTTCTACGAAGGCCGGAGAAATAAAATGGATGGCTATTTTCCACAAGCCGGAACAAATTTCATTTTTAATATATCAGTGGATTTTTAGGAAAGAGTGTAAAAGTTAGATTTGGTTGTTGGTTGTCGGTTATCTGTTGTTGGTTATCTGTTGTCGGTTATCTGTTGTCGGTTATCTGTTGTCGGTTATCTGTTGTCGGTTATCTGTTGTCGGTTATCTGTTGTCGGTTATCTGTTG
>CAILKW010000647.1 GCA_903834845.1 uncultured Bacteroidia bacterium
CCCAAATAACGGACCTGTATATACTTAAAGACTTTCATAGTATTATTTGAATTATTAAGTTTTCTATTGTTACAAATATACTTTTTTTTGTGTTAATATCAAAGTTTTTTTTGTGTTTAAATAGGTCAAAAAAAGTTGGGTTCAAATAAAAATAGATTAATAGTATTTATTACTTTTGTTTTTCTTAAAACAAGCAAATATGAAAAAATTGAGTCGCTTATGGATTTTACTTATCGTTCTTTTAGTGTCCGTATCTCTTTCGGGAATATCTCAGAATCGGATCATTGTTCGGGCCGATCAGCCGGGATCAAAAATTGACAAGGCTGTCTATGGTCATTTTGCCGAACACCTCGGTCACTGTATTTACGGCGGAATATTTGTCGGGGATAAATCCGAAATTCCCAACATTAATGGTTTCCGTACAGATGTTGTTGGTGCTTTGAAAGATTTAAAAGTTCCATTAGTTCGTTGGCCGGGCGGTTGTTTTGCTGATACCTACCATTGGAAAGATGGAGTTGGACCAAAATCGGAGCGGCCGTCTATTGTAAACGTACATTGGGGCGGAGTAACCGAGGATAATAGTTTTGGAACCCATGAGTTTCTGAATTTCTGCGAATTAATTGGTGCTGACGCATATATCAATCTGAACGTAGGAAGCGGAACTGTTCAGGAAGCTTCTGAGTGGGTTGAATATGTTACATCATCGAACGAAAGCCCAATGACCAAATTACGCAAGCAAAACGGACGCGAAAAACCGTGGAACGTCAGATATTGGGCAGTTGGAAACGAAACCTGGGGCTGTGGTGGAAACATGAGGCCGGAATATTATGCCGATATTTACAAACAATATGCGACATTTATGCGTGCTCCCGGAATTTATAAAATTGCCAGTGGCGCAAATGTTGAGGATTATAAATGGACTGAAGTTTTAATGCGCGAAGCTACAAGACAAATGAGCGGTTTATCGGTTCATTATTATACCGTTCCACGAGAATGGAACAAGAAAGGTTCTGCTACTCAGTTTAACGATTCTGTATGGTTTGTAACCTTGCAGAAAACATTGAAAATGGAGGAATTGGTTACGAAACACTCGGCAGTTATGGACAAATACGACCCGAATAAAAAAGTTGGTCTTTTAGTTGACGAATGGGGCACCTGGTACGATGTTGAACCTGGAACCAATCCAGGGTTCCTTTTCCAACAAAACACTCTGCGCGATGCTTTAGTAGCAGGGATAAATCTGAATATCTTTAATAACCATGCCGACAGGGTAAGAATGAGTAATATTGCCCAGATGATCAATGTTTTACAATCGGTAATCCTTACCAAAGACAAGGAAATGGTTTTAACGCCAACCTATTATGTATTCAAAATGTACAGTGTTCATCAAGAGGCCAAGATGCTGCCACTTGAGATAAAATGTAACCAATATACATCAGGGACAAAATCAATTGATGCCATAAATGCCTCTGCTTCAATAAAAGACGGTGTTGTAAGCATTACAATTTGCAATCTCGATCCTTTTAAATCGCAAGATATTAGTTTTGATATTCAGGGTCTTAGTGCCGCAAGTGTAACTGGTAAAATTGTGACAGCTAATAAAATCAATGCATACAACGATTTTGGAAATAAAGAAGAGGTCTCGATGGCTGATTATAAAAGTGCAAAATTGAATAAAGGATCTCTCGAGGCCTCTATTCCTGCAAAGTCTGTTGTACTGATACAATTAAAGTAATGGATGCGTCTAATCCTCAACAAAAAGTCTGGCATGAACGGTGTCTTGTGATGCTTAAATCAAAACATCTCAAAGAAAAAATAGCTTGACAAAAGGGTCAGATTTTAAAACCATTTTCAATAGAATGCGTTAAACTTGAAATAAAGTATCAACAATTTTAAATTTTTAAATAATGAAATCAACAGAAAACGCACTAAATTGGTTTGAAATCGCAGTAACCGACATCGCAAGAGC
>CAILKW010000648.1 GCA_903834845.1 uncultured Bacteroidia bacterium
AAAAACAATCGGTTGGTAACAAAAGCTAATCGCAATCGGGGTAAAGTGCTGAAATAGTGATTATCGTTCTTATAAAGATTTGAAGTAAAAGTAAGTTAAAGTTTCCAATAATCCCCGACAGCAATTAGCCTCAGCCGTTATGCACAAGGCTAAGACAAAAACAACCTGCAATGAATTAAACCTATGATAGATTTTATAAAATCAAAATTAGAAACCAGACAAAAAGTCTATCTGACTGATTCTAATATTATTCTTGAAGATTACCGAAAAGAAAAGGAGAAAATTGAAGAATATAATGGAAGACAACTTCTTGAAATGCTTCAGAATGCTGATGATGAAGCAATCACTGAAAAAGAGAAGACTTGCTATATCAAGCTGACAGAAAATCAATTGACAATCGCAAATAATGGACGAAAATTTTCTCAAGGTGGTATAGAATCATTGATGTATAGCAATATTAGCCCAAAAGTACTAGAACAAAATAAGGTTGGACAAAAAGGACTCGGCTTCCGGTCTATTTTAAGTTGGGCAAATAAGATTTCAATTAAAAGTTATGATTTTGCCGTTGAATTTTCTGAAGCGAATGCAAAAGAATTTCTAAAAAATCTTATAAAAGAAAAGCCGGAAATAAAATCTCAACTTAATGAAAAAGAAAAGAACGAAGAGTTTCCTATTGCAACACTGAGATGTCCAAAAATAATAGAAAACATACCTCAAAATTTAAATATATATGACACCTACGTTGTTATTGACCTTAAAGAGAAACAAACAAAAGAAGTTCAAGAGCAAATAAATAATGAAATCAACAAAGAAGTTTTACTCTTTCTAAATAACCTTGAAAAGATAATTGTTGAAAGTCCTGAAAGAAATTTTGAGATAGAAAAAGAGATTATTGAAAACCGTGCCATAATTAGAGAGTTTGACTATGATAATAATGAAACAGTTGAAAAGGTATGGAATTTAAAGTCAAAAAAAGGTGAGCACAAAAATAAGAACTATGAATTAAAAATTGTCTGGAATGATAACCTTGATGATAAAATCGGCAGATTATATTCTTATTTTAAAACAAATGTAAAATTTCCTTTCCCCGCATTAATTCACGGCACATTTGATTTAACCTCTGACCGTAATCATTTTACACCAAAAAGTGAGTATAATACTTTTTTGATTGATGAATTAATTCAATTGCTCATTGACACAGCATTAGAAATTTCGAATAGCGAAATTTCATATAAACCTTTGAAGTTATTGAGCATTCAGGGAAAGGAAAATTTTGATACTTTCTTTGATGACAATGGGTTTTCAGAAAAACTTAAAAATAAAATTAGAGAAAACAAAGTCTATCCAACAATATCGAAAGAGTATGTTTCTTATGATTCAGAACCTGTATACTATAAACACAATTACGCAGAGATTTTACCTGCACGCAAGTTTTCAAATCTCCTTTTATTTACTAATGATGAGTATGTCAAAGAAACTATTAACTGGGTTGGTTACTATACTTATAAAATCGAGTACTTCTTCAACACAATTTCAGAAATATCAAAAGGTTTAGATTATTACAAACGAGCAAAATTAATTTCATATTTAACTTCTGATTTTAGCAGCAATGAAATTTCTAAAAAAGAACTTCCAAATATCTTCATTGACCAGGACAATCAAATTATTGACTCTGATTCAGAGATTTTCTTACCCCCAAGCGGTGTAAGAATAGAAATACCTATCAAACTAAATCTTAAGATTATAAACTCTGACCTTTTTACGCAATTAAAAAAAATATTTAGTTCTGAAAATGCAGAAGTGATTGAAGACAGATTGAAATTATTCGGAATAAAAGTATATCGTTTTGGTGAAATTTTTAGAAGAATTGTATCAGACTTTAACAATAATACGGACAAAACGAAAAGCAAAATAGAATCAATCAAATATTTATTATCTAACCTTTATGATTTATACATTCTGAATAAGGATAAAGAAAGTATTGATATTAACATTCCTTCAAATATTTCAATTCCCATTTTGAATAAAAATAATGGAGAAACAAAGGTCAGTAATGTTTACTTGGGGAAAGATTATGAGAACAGGCTATGTGAAATTCTTTATGAATATGACAAAAGTAAATTAGTCGGAAGCCCAAAAATTTTAGGACTTGACGAAAAAGAAAATATTACTGAATTCCTAAAATGGCTGGGAGTTGCAACATACCCTAGAAAAAAAATAATTACAGCTGAAAATGAATATGGGCAATATGCCATCAAGCAATTCCCTTATAAAGAGAAAAATATTTATGGCTATGATGCGACACTAACCTCTTTTAGAAAGTTAGAGCAAAAAGGGTATTGGATAAATGAAATTAAAGTTGAAACAATTGAAGATTTAGAAAGCATTTTAAAAAATAATTCTAATGAAAACATTTTATATTGGTTCAATATTGACAATAGAATAACAGAAATAACAGAAACTAATCCAAATTGTCAAATTAAATTCTCAATTACAAGTAAGCAATACTATGCTTACATTAGAAGTGGAGATTTACAGTCATATTTATTGTGGAAAATCAAAAACACAAATTGGATTGAAACTGAAACTGAGAAAAAATCAAAACCAACAGATTGTTGTATTTCAAAGACTATTACAAAAGATTTTTCCCCTTTTATCGAAATCCCAAAAATTAAGTATGATAGCCAATTATTCAAAGACACAAAATTATCAAAAGATGACATTGATTATTTTCTTTTAAAAGTAGGGGTAAATAAGGAAATCAGTGATTTTTCTACCGATACAATTTATTCAATGTTACAAAATTTACACAACATTGATAAGGACGGTAAAAAGGCAAAACTAATTTATCGTGAATTAGCTGAAAACCTTGATGACAAAAAAATCGATAAAAACTCTAATAAGTATCAATCTTTTATTGATGATGGCTTAGTGTATTGTAGAAAGAATGGTATATATTCTTATGAACCTACAAAAAGCGTCTATTATGTTGAAGATAAAACATTTGGAGAAGACATAATAAACCAATTTTACACTATTGAAATTGACAGAAGAAAAGGAGCAAGAAAAATTACATCTCTTTTTGGAGTTACTCCGTTGGAAAATTTGGAATTCATCTTGAACTCAAATCCATTACAACACAACCTGAACGACCTTTTTCAGAAGGAAATAGATATATTAAAACCATATTTCTATGCATTTAGATTATTAAAAGATACAGATGGAAAAGAACTGAACTGGATTAAAAACAGCAAAATTACTTTATGCACCCAAATAAATCCAAAATATAATCACGATGGTGAATTAAAAGACTTTGAATTAAAACCATATGAGTTTATTTACATTGAAAATAAGAATGAAGTTTTTTTACTTATTGATGATGGTGATAAATATAAATCAATTTCTGATTTTCAATCTGATTATAAATTTCCCGATTCAATTGCGGAAATATACAGCAGTATTTTAAAAGTTGATTTACATCGTGTTTCATTTTCAAGGTTGTTTGAAGCAAACACAGAAAAAAGGAGTCATATTATTAAAACAGAATTAGATGACTTAAATCTTGACAAATTAAAATCTGCCAAACAAAAACTCAATGTTGTCGATGACCCTAAAATTCAATTTTGGTTTTCAATATTATCTACACTTAAAAAAGCCTATGATTACCGTAAATATAAAGATGATGAATTCGTTACTTTAGTTCGTTTACAAATAAATCTCAACATAAATGACTTCAAATTTAATTATGCAGATATAAATGACTTATCAAATTTCTCTGCAATCATCAACTTGTTTATTGATTTAAAAATTGATATTTCTGTCTTTAATAAAAACTCAACAGTTTCATTAAATATCATTCCATATTATGAAAATAGTATTCATCAATTAAGAAATGATTTCCAAAATCATTTCGATATATTGTTGTATCTGAATTTGAGAAATAAAGAATTATCTGAAAAAGAAAAGTACCTTGATTTGCAGTCAAAATTTGAAACATTTAATCAATTCAAACTTGAAAACTCTGTTTCAATAGATATTCAAATGCTTTTCATTGAAACTATAAAAAAGGAATTTCAAGTTGATTTATCCATAGAACAGGAAGCTATTATTCTGATTGAGATTTTCCAAAAAAACACAAAAGAATTAGTTAATCGAATAAAACCATTAAACAAAAGCATTTTAAATGAAATTATTGAAAGCAAAAGCAACCTTAGAAGTCTGATATATTTTGCCGAATATGACAATATTGTCAAAGAGTATAATATTCTGCTTGAAAAAACAGAAGATAAAAAGGAGATACACTTTAATAACAAAACATTAAAAACACAGAAGGATGATTTTGAGGAATTATATCAACTAATTGCAAATCAAGACCCAATCACAAAAATAGAAAAGATAAATACAACAAAACCAGAACTTTCAATTGATGAAGAGAATAAAGATAAATCAAAAGGGACTTCAAAAGGCAGCCCTTCATCATCAGATAAAGAAACTTTAGGTTTCATCGGTGAGATTATAGTTTTTGAATCATTAAAAAAGAAGTTCGGAACAGATAATGTTATATGGGATTCTGGATTTGCTAAAAAAGCAAACATTAATCCCAAAGGTGATGATAATAAACATTACGATATAAAATACAAAAACAAAAATGATAAATGGAACTTCGTTGAGGTAAAAGCAACATCTTCTGATAGATTGGAATTTAAAATATCTAATTTAGAAGTAAATTTCGGCATTGAGAACAAATCGAATTATGAGATTATGATTGTTACAAATGCTTTGGATGAAAAGAACAATAGAAGAATAAAAAGACTTCCAAATCCGTTCAAATTCGGCAAAGATGAAAGTTTTACTAACAACTCAAAGTTTCTTGTTAAAAATGAAAATTTCACGATAAAACTAAATGAAGAATAAAGCCCAGTGCATAACATCGTATATAAAACATTTGGCAGTCAGTGGGTTATCGAAGGTTTCAGACCGTATCAAAAGTTCTTGTAACTTGAAAGGGAAGTGCCTCGAAATGCCAAACGTTTCATATACGTAACCGTTACCGCTAATGCCAATAAGGACAGTTCAATGAAGAAATTTGAGAATAATTTGCAATTAGTTACCTAATTAGCTAATTTTGCCACATGAATGAATTATTTGTTAGGGACATTTATTACTACAAAGACTACTATTTGGACTTCTTTGAGGCACTAAAACCGGATGTTAAAAGGAAGTTCAACTGGACTTTGAAATTACTGGCAACAATTGACAGAGTTCCTGTTAAATATTTTAAACACTTGGAA
>CAILKW010000649.1 GCA_903834845.1 uncultured Bacteroidia bacterium
AGACCATAAGCCAATGATGCAGCTGTTGGTTCATTGATGATACGCCGTACTTTTAAACCTGCTATTTCTCCGGCTTCTTTTGTTGCCTGACGTTGTGAATCGTTAAAATATGCGGGAACGGTAATAACCGCCTCAGTTACTTCATGTCCAAGATAATCCTCTGCTGTTTTCTTCATTTTCTGAAGAACCATTGCCGAAATTTCCTGTGGAGAATAAAAACGGTCATCAATTTTTACTCTGGGTGTATTGTGATCGCCTTGTATTACGGAGAACGGAACTCTCTTTATTTCTTTCGACATATTACTATAAGGCTCACCCATGAAACGTTTAATGGAGTATATAGTTTTGTGAGGATTAGTAATCGCCTGACGCTTTGCAGGATCACCAACCTTACGTTCACCATTTTCAACAAATGCCACAACCGAAGGAGTGGTTCTTTTGCCTTCGCTGTTGGGTATAACCACCGGTTCGTTGCCCTCCATTACGGCAACACAGGAGTTGGTTGTTCCTAAGTCTATTCCAATAATTTTTCCCATTTTTCTATAGTTTTTTATATACTGTGATTCAATTTTAATACAATTATTCATTTCTTACCAATCGTTATGCCAATAATGTCGGATAGCTAAATTTGGCTAAATTGGCATATTATACAACTGTATTTAAATCCATACTGACATCTTTTGTGACAAAACGACAGACTAAAGGTGGGTGAAAGGCAGAAAAATGATTTCGAAAGAAAAAGGGCAAAAGCAAAATACCCTTATGGGAAATTGCTCCTGCCCTTTTATAATCAGGTTTATTTAAAACCTTGACTGATGTTGTAAGTAAACCGTTTATTCTGTTTATTGAATCAAATATCTTTTCAGAATATTGATATCAATCTTAGTAGGCTTAAAAATCAAAGGCAATTTTTTTGCTACTACCCAAGCAGCTCTTCTTCCAATATTATTAGTATTATATTTTATCCAGCAATAACCCTGATCTCCCCACGTGACATCCCATGAATTACGCATTAGCCATGCTTGTTTGGTATCATCCCAACCTACAAGCATCACGGCATGATTGGAAGAAGGATTGGCATAATTACTTGGTGTCTCGTTAAATACTCCACCTCCGGCAAAATTCTGAAAAAGTGGTGTTGCGTTCATACTGCAGGCTACCGGACCATATTTGCATATTGCTTCCTTAATTTTGTCAACCGGAGCAATTTTGCTAATATCGCCTGATGGATCAATTACACCCCAATCAACCAGTTCTACTTTAGTTCCGGGTATAATTGATGGACAGACTCCATTTACTCCGTTATCAGGATATTGGGCTTCGGTCATCATTTTGTTATGAGAGGTTTTAAGATAGTTAAAGGCTTGATAAGCAAATCCTCCGCCACAATCGCCTCCCCCCGAACAATCAACTATCTGTTTTTCACTACAATCAATGGTTGAAGGGGAAGTGATTCTATTTACACGAATATAACTACACTCAAGCGGGCCGGTAGCTGAATACGCCCAGCAATCTCCACACTTTTGTAACCTGATACGAGGTACCAAACTGTCTTTGCGGGCGTCGTAGGTACTCAGAGATGAAGCACAAATTTTTAACTGCATTTGTTTGATTAACTCCAGTAACTCGGCAGAGAGAACCTTATTAGTCATGATTTTCTTAATATCCATAACATCTTTTACGGGTATTTCTTTTTCACCCGTTATTTCAGCTAATTTTAAATGTGAAACGCTCGTGATCGAAACATTGAATCCAAGTTTATTATCAACAATAAATTTTCGCTGCTGAACTAATAATTGTTGTAATTGTGGGGATGCCTTTTGTTCCCTAATTAAAAAATCTTTTGGCAACTGTTGTAACATGGATTTTGGATCGTTTTGTGCAAAGAGAGTAACCTGACTCATCGCTGTAGCTATCATAAAGATAGCAATGAACATTCTTAAATTTGCTTTCATTTTTGCTAATTGATTAAATTTTAATTAATAATGATTAAAAACGTTTTATATTGAAGTTTCGGAGATTTTTCTTTAAGCCAGGGTTGTTCATAGACAAGTTGTAACGTACACGAACCTTTTTTCTCACCTTTAAATGAAAATAACTGGGTCTCGGGTCTGCCATCTTTGTCTTCTGCACCAGCCGAATGAGACGTATTTACAAATTTGACAATGCTGCTATCAGAAATCTCAGTCAAACGCCATGAATACCCTTCACCGAATGATGCTTGCAGAGAGATCATAAAAACGGAATCTTTTTTAACTTGCAAGGTCTCTTTACTCATTTTCTTGTTCTGATTAAATGACACACAATAGAAAGCAACAATAAAAAGAAATAATGTAAAAATTTTCATCATAACCTGATATTAGTTTTTATCTTATACATCTCAAATCAATGTATATAGCAACAATAACAAATGCAAAAAGGTTTAAAAAAGGTTCAAAAAAACGTTTTATTTTGAATAACAATTTGTACCGAAAAGGAGTAGAAAATATCAATTAGCAAATTTTGAATCAATTACAAACAATAGGTTTGGTTTGTCAACCGGAATTTGCCAACTGTGAGCCGATAGATTATGCCTTACTTCGTCATTTGCTTCCTGCCACTATTTCATTCAGAAATCGGAAATTCTTGTAATTTTGCCAAATATTTAAGACATGAGTACGAACAAAGGGATATTTCAACGAACTGAGCTATTATTCGGTAAAGAAAAGATGGAGGAAATTGCCGGTAAAAAGGTAATTATCTTTGGAATTGGTGGTGTTGGTAGTTGGTGTGCCGAAAGTTTGATACGCTCGGGAATTCATTATTTAACTATTGTTGATTCCGACCGTATTTGCATTACTAACGTTAACAGACAATTACATGCAACCATGCAGACCATAGGAGAGGTCAAAACCGATGCTTTAAAAAAACGACTGCTTGAAATCAATCCGGAAGCTGAAATTACTGCAATTCAGAAAATATATAACATTACTAATCACACCCAGTTTAACCTTGATTCGTACAACTATATCATTGATGCCATTGATAGTCTGGGAAGCAAAGTTCATTTAATCAGAATGGCTACCCGAACCGATGCAATACTTTTTTCGTCAATGGGTGCGTCATTAAAACTTGATCCGACTCAAGTGAGGGTAGCCGAATTTTGGAAAGTAAAAGGTTGTCCTTTGGGAGCGAAAATTCGAAAATATATACGAAAAGGCGACCTTCCGGCAAAACCTTTTTTGTGTATTTACAGTGAGGAATTACTCGAAAACCGAGGCTCAGGTGCAACATGTGGATCTGACAAATGCCTTTGTCCGAAAGTAAAGAGCGGAGTCGGCGATCCTGAACTTGATGATCACGAATGGTGCAGCCAGAAAGCAGTTATCAACGGAACAGTTGCGCATATCACTGCAATTTATGGTTTTACATTGGCGGGATTGGTCATTCAGCATATTTACAACCAAACTTAGAACCGTCAGTAATATCTTATTTTTTAAGTTTTCCAACAATCTTTTTGAAAGGTACACCATCAATCATCAGATCATCTATCAGGAACTGGTTTTCTTTGATTTTGATTTTCAAATAATTGATTTTCAGCGAGTCATTAAGCCCGTTCTTAATAATTGAATCTATACTATTAATGTTTGTATCTGCAATATAGTAATTATCAAAGGGATAGATTATTTGAAGCAAAGTAGTATCCTTTCTGTTAATCATGACCCGCGCTTTAACCCAATCACTGTTTATGACAGGCTTGTTTGTGCTGACGGATTTAATCTTTGCAAACCCTAAACTGTCTGTTGTAAATGATACATATCCAATCTGATTTTCGACCAACTCTTTTTTATCCGCCACTTTTATCTTATTTTCTTCGAATTGTAACCATATAAACTTTCCTCTTAGGGAAGAGCCTGATTGATTTTTCTTGATTACAAATTTAAAATCTGTACCCGTTGCGGCAATAGCAGCTTGTTTTCTGATCATCTGATATGGTACAAACAGTTGTGCCGAAGCAACTATAGCAAAGGCAATAAATAACATTTTTTTACTATTCATTTTATTTTCTTTTTTTAATCATAAACCAGTTAGCTGCAAAAAAACCGATTCCAACCAGCACAAACAAAGTGCCTTTGACAACAAAAGTTAAGTCAGAATCAAATGACCGGGAAATTACTAATAGCGCAATAACGAACATTCCAGTATTTAAAATGCCCAGATGACTCTTTTCTGAACCGCTTTTTATAAATAGAAGCCCCAAAATTAGAACCAACAGGTTAATTAGAATGATTGATAGAGTAGTTAACCAGATTCCCAGAATAAATACAATCAGGAACAAAAGGTACATAACATCTAATAAAATCCAGTCAGACAAAGGTTTATTTCTATTTTGCCGGTATAAAAGAATTGAAGCTAATGAAAATAATATAGTGCAAGCAATAAATTCCGGAGATATAATCAGATAATGCTGTTCAGTCAAACCCTTCCAGTTAGTTTTAAAAGTCATTACAATCAATACAATCAATGTTCCTAAAAATCCAAAAAGCCTGTATCCATTATGAATATGAGATCGGTTTCGGAAAAATGGGTTGTTACCGATAAAATAAAAAATCCCAAACAGCATAATATACGCCGGGTACATCAGTGTTTTTGATTCATGCGCAAGTGTGCCCAGGGTCTGTGTTAGTATGTATGGGATTATCCAATGATGCAAGGTAAAAAGCGGACTTTCAGGAGATTTGGTAAATTGTTGATAATAAAGGGGTAATGGCAAAATAAAAAGAACCCAATAGAGATATTGTCCTGAAGGGTCAGTAGAGTCATACCTAGAGGCAAAGCAGTAAAACATTATGCCGAAATAGTAAGCTAATGAGACAGCTGAAGAGTTAAGCAAATAGATTAATGGCACTGTCAGGAGCATCCATGTCAGTATAAATGAGCTTGTTTCACCATTTATGTTATAAATCTGGCTGATAAGTGAAATATTTGCTCCAACTGCAAAAAAAAGCAGAAGAGCAGTGCTTTCTCTCCAGATTATTTTCTCACGTTTTGATAGCAATACATACCCGCATAATAATTGGGGCACAATCAGGAGAAGAAAAGCACACGTAGTTTTGACTGTTTGGGATAGGTCGTCCCATTGATTGGCAACAATAAACATTACGCCAATACCAACAAGCAAGGCACCTAAAATTCCAAAAATAAACAATTGTCTATTGGGAGCGGTTTCCAGTTTTCGTTTGTAAAAATCGGTAATTTGTTGCGCAGTGTCCTGGGAGATGATGTTGGCACTTACAAGTTCGGGGAGATCTTTTTGTATGCTCATAACACATTTTTTTATCTTCGTTAAAACTAAGCTTTGCCAAATTTACTGTGTAATGAATACCAATTCCAAAAAAATCACTTGAAAAAATCACGTTTTTCGGATTTTTTTCAAATTTTCTATCGAACAGCTAATCACCATTCAAAATTCCGATTTTTTAAAACGATAATTCTATTATAATCAGAAAAAAAAGACCGCCTCAAAATTAAATTTGAAGCGGTCTGAGATAAATTTTGGATGTACAATTAAGGATTTTGAACCCCAAGATTTGGATTAGCATTAAACTCATCTTTGGGGATCATCCATTGCCATGCATTATCGCCAACAGCAACAGTTGATAACAGACCAATAGAAGATGAGTAGTTTAAACAAACGCGATTAAGATCTTTGTTCATTCTTTTCAAATCGAAAAACCTGAAGCCTTCTCCCCAAAGTTCTATACGCCGCTGAATTAAGATTTCATCAATTAATGCAGTGCCTGTTTTTGCAGACTTCACATATCCCGGATCGCGATTAACCGCCAGAGTATATAAAACATCCTGAGCAGCAGCATCCTGTGACAGCCTCGCTTTTGCTTCTGCCTCTATTAGATACATTTCACCTGCACGCATATAAACCGGGTCACCGGCAAAAGCAGTAGCGGTTGCAGTGCTTGCCTGAAATTTTAAAATTCCATAAGGGGCTTTTAACCCTCCAGGAGGAGCAGGAACTGTTAATCCTGTGGCATCCCAGCATTTCTTGCGGATATCGGTTGCAGGAATCAGATTGTACAAAGTGGCATTAATAACCTTGGGTGTTTGTCTTATTACTGTTGAATTACCATTGGCAGACATAAAAGCAAAGAATCCGTAGAAATAATTGGTTTGGTCATCCTGTACCTTACTTCCCCACATCCACTCACGATTTGAAACACTATTGAACCCTGAGATATATTCAGCATTTGTCATTAACGAATAACCAGTGCGTGCTTCAGAGGAAAATTTGGCAGCATTAGCCCAATCCTGCATTGCCAATGCGACACGAGCTCTAATCCCTTTGGCTACATTAACATCAAGATGAGATTTGGAAGTTCTGGCAACAGCACCGGTAAGGTTAACTATTGCGTCATCAAGATCTTTGATAATTTGGGTATAAACTTCCTCAACACTTGCCCGGGGAAGACCTGCGACTGTTACGTCTGTCATTATTGGTACTCCAGCCTGAATATTTGGCTTATTTGTGGCATCATATCGTTTAGCGAAAATTTGCACCAGATTAAAATGAGCCCATCCTCTGTATGCCAGAGCTTGTCCTTTGATCAATTTCTTTTCGGCATCTGTACCTGCAGCGGCATCAATGTTTTTTAATATCATATTGGCATTAACAATGGCCATATAATAAAATGTGTAAACATACCGAGGCCATGATGCTGTTTCATTGCGATGATCAACCCATTGATAAACACTTCTATACCATGAATTTGTCGAATTTGGAAAAAGTACATCGTCGCCAAGTAAGTCAGCAACAATATTGATTGATTGTTGTCCGCATTTATCCTGTCCGTAGGCGGAATAATAGTTGGCACTCTGTTCATAAAGCATTCGATGCAATCCATTCAATGCACTATAAGCATTTATTGTTGTTGACATTACAGTCTTATCGGAATATGCATCCGTTGGTTTTGTGTCAAGATATTCTTTTTCACATGAAGAAATAAGGACAATTGTCAGTCCTAAAATATAATATAATCTTTTCATTTTATTAACTGATTAAAGTGAGAAATTAATACCCAGAGTAAAAGTACGAGCAGGAACGTAAACATTTGATACCGTTCCACTAAAGTTTTGCTGATTATTCATCCCATTTAATGAATTTCCCAACCAAAGATTTTCTCCGCTAAAGAATATTCTGGCATTAGTAATAAATGCTTTTGAAGCATATTTTTCGGGAATTGTATAGGTAAGGCTAACCTGCTTCAGATTAACGTAGCTTGCATCAATTAACCAACGGTCAGACCCGGCATTTATATGAGCTGTCCAGGCTTCATCCAATCTTGGAACAGTAGTGACATCGCCGGCCTTTTGCCATCTTTTCAATGCGTCAACATGGAGGGATGTTCCATATCCGGGAGACATCAGTGATGCGTAATTGGTTTCGTATATTTTACCCCCTATCGCGTAGGTAATCATCATGGTTAATTCAAAACCTTTGTAAGAGAATGTATTATTTACGCTTCCATATACTTTTGGAATAGATGTTCCGTTGTAATTATATCTCGCATTGTTGGCATCCCATGATAAGGTATCAATACCAGCTATGATACTGTTTGTAGCCACATAAGTTTTTGCCCGATAGAGTGCATAACCGGTATTTGGATCAACTTTGACAAATTCGCGCAACCAATAATCATACATGGAACGCCCTTCCATATACTTTTTTGAGCCTGAAATGATCTCTTTCTGGTTTTGTGGTAACTTGGTTATAACATTTTTAAAGGTAGCCGCATTTACAGTGAGATTCCATTTAAAATCCTTGTTTTTAAGAATATCAACCCCAAGTTGTATTTCTGCTCCGCGATTATACATTGTTCCAATGTTGAACATCAAATTTTCAACACCACTCGACAGAGGTTGTGGAACATTGAACAACAAATTGGTTGATTGACGATTATAAAATTCAATGCTTCCCGATATTCGTTTGAATAATCCAAATTCGAGAGCTACGTCGAAACTTGCATTTTTCTCCCATGTTAAATTATTATTGGCGAAAGTACTTTGAAGGAATCCCGATTCCGCAGAGTTGTTATTAATTCCATAAAGTGCTTGCCATGCATAAAGACCAACCTCATTATTTCCGGTTTCTCCATAGGAAGACCTTAGCTTCAAAAGATTGATAAAAGTCTGTTCTTTAATAAAATCCTCCTGATCAAGTCTCCATGCGGCACCAAATCCGAAGAAATTACCCCATCGGGCTTCGGGACTAAATCTTGATGACCCATCACGGCGATATGAAGCTGAGGCAAAATATTTCTCATCGTAATTGTAGTTTACCCTGGAAATGTAACTTTCGATACGGTCATTATCGGTATATGAGGTTAAACTGTTTGTGGTGGTAAAGTTGACTAATTCATTATTCCCGTCAATAATTAATCCCTGTCTGAATCCGTAAAAGTAGTTGTAAGTATATTTATAACTTTCATGGCCAATCAAGGCGTCAATATTGTGTTTTCCAATTAATTTCGTATAGCTTAACAATTGATTGAAAGTTAAGGTTGTTGTGAGGCTATTCGTTCTTGAGCTGCGTCCTGCCGGTGAGCCATCACCTACAAGCTTATTCTCAAAACCAGAGGAATTATAGCTGCTTACATCTATTCCGATATTTGTTGATAATTTGAGTTCTTTCAGAATGTTGACATCGGCGTAGGTTCTTGCACTTATTACATTTCGTTTGTATAAACGATCATTGTATTCCGTTTCTGCGATAATATGACGACCACCGTAACCGGCTCTTTGAGGAACTCCTGCAACATTGGAGTTACCAAAGTCATAAATTTTATTTCCGTTTGCATCAAGAATGAAAGCCCCTGTTGTTGGATCATGCGCATAAACAGGATATATAGGTGCGATATTCCTTGAGAAGAAAAAAGGATTAACAAAACCTGTAGAACTATCATCGTTGGCATAGTTCGATTTTGTCATATTCCCAGTTAAATTCAGACCGGTTTTCAACCAGTCTCTAACCTTTGAATCTAAACTTAATCTGCCGGTAAAACGTTCAAAATCAGATTTTATAAGAAAACCTTGATCTTTCAGATAACCTAATGATAGGTAGTATTGTGTCTTATCTGTACCACCGCTAAGACCCATGGAATAGTCTCCGCGTTTACCAACACGCTGAAGAGGAGAAGCCCAATCGAGGTCATCACCCCACAATAATTTTGCATCAGGATTTAAAACACCGTCAACTGATACAATAGCATTTGCAGCAACATTATAGGGATTGTAGCCAAGCTTATCTTTTATACCGGGTTGACCAGTTACTAAACCTGATGCCGTTTGACTGGCTAAAGTCATTGAAAGCGGAAGGCTGGTACGATTAGCCATTCCGTTTCTATAATATTCCCACATCAAAGGATAATATTGGAAAGCATTGACACGATCGTATTCAGGTAAGCCTCTTTCACTGATTCCTTGCGAAATTTTGAATTGGATTTTATCTTTCGATGATTTACCTTTTTTAGTTGTAATCAAAATTACACCATTTGCAGCACGGCTACCATATAATGCTGTTGAAGAAGCATCCTTTAAAATAGAAACACTTTCGACATCGTCCATATTTAAATTGGAAATTGAAAGACTATAAGGAACACCATCAACTACATATAATGGGGCGTTGGATGCGTTTATAGATCCAAAACCACGAATACGGATATCGGGGGCAGAACCAGGTTGTCCGTTACCGGATGTTACCTGTACACCAGGCGTAGAGCCTTCAATCGCCTTTGCAACAGTTGTTAAAGGTCTTGCTGCCAGTTTAGCTGCCGAAATTGATGCAGTAGCACCGGTAATTGATGCTTTTTTTGAAGTTCCATAAGCCACTACAACCACTTCATCAACGTCAATAGCCTGTGATGCCAGTATAATGTTGTAATTGGTTTTTCCCGTTATGGTTACCTCAACATTAGTCATACCAACAAAATTCACAATTAATGATTTTGCTTCTGGTGTAACTTTAAGTGAGAACTTACCATCCATATCGGAAATTGTACCGATTGTGGTGCCTTTAATAACAATAGATGCTCCGGGAATCGGACTCCCGTCATCGCCCGAGGTCACAGTTCCCGAAATTTCTCTGGTCTGTGCAAAAAGAACCTGCATTCCGATGAAACTCAGAAAAGCAAGTAACAATGTAATTTTCTTCATCGACAAAATTTTAATGTTAAAATGTGTTTTTTTGTGCAAATGTATTAATTCATTTTTTTTGTGCAACTTCTTGTCAGATTGTCAACCTTAAAAAGACTCCCAATAATATGACAGAAATCATATATTTTTAATGATTTCTGTCGTCATTACTATCTATTGCATTAAAAAACAAATAATTAAAAAATATTTACTAAAACTATAAAATATTCAAAGTTATTAGGAAGAGGCATAAGGAAAACCAACTGTATCTCAGTTTTAAGCTACAGTAATCATAAAAAAACAAATGTGGGGTTTTATGGCATTTTCGCCACAGACTGTTTATAAACTGCTTATCACGATTGGTAAAAAAAAACCACCCAATCCCGAAGTTTCGTGATTGAGTGGTTACCAATTCTTATATTGTTATTGTCTTACCGGCTTAAGTCTGACCAGCTATTACCAACCTGGATTTTGTACCATGTTGGTGTTAGTGGTCAAATCGTTAGCTGGAATTCCCCAAACGAACTTATTATCTCCGGCTGCAACAGATTTCTGTTCAAAGTCTGCACCTGGAGTTATCACACTCATGTTTTGAGGTGCTTTTCTAACCATACCCATTTTCCACCGTTTTAAATCATCGAGCCGTGTTCCTTCACAAAGCATTTCACGAACCCATTCATCCTTGATGGCATTCATTAATGTTACTCCTGTAACTCCGCTTAGTGCTGTTAATCCGCGAGCTGTCCTAAGCTGGTTTAGTGTAACCAATGCCGCTCCTTCAGTAGCCGGAGTTTGAGCAGCAGCCTCAGCACTAATTAGATACATCTCAGCTACACGAAATACTTTAGGTTTCTGCATATAGTTTGTCGTTGCAGCAGTAAACAGTGTTGGATTTCCCGGATATTTATTTATACAATAAATATCCGGATAAGTAACACCTTGAATATAAAGAATTTTTTTCTCAAGGTAAACCAACTTTCTAATGTCTGTATCCTCGTACAAATCAACCACCCACTTCTGAGGAATAAAATCGGGTGTATATTTAACAAGGGCTGCATTAAAACCCAAATAGATTGCATTGGCAAGTCCAAGCTCACTCGGTTGACTAAAGAACGGTTGAAAGATAACTTCGGTGCTATTATCGTTTACCCACATAGCCTTGAAAGCTGCAGCAGTGTTAATCAGAGGATAAGTGCCACTACTGATTAATGAATTTGCGGTACTCACAGCTCCTGTATAATTATGCATACAAAGTTGAACCCGTGCCTCAAGAGCGAGTACACAATCTTTGGTTAACTTAATTGCGCTTTTTGATCCTACTGTGGTAAGGAGTGTTTTTGCCTGTGCAATATCAGCGAGGATTTGTGTATATACCTCCGCTACAGTTGCACGTTTAGGTCTCAAAGTAATATCAAAATTCAAAACAAGAGGAACGCCAAGATCTGTGGTTGCTGAACCTGGCTCATAATCTTTGGCCCACCTTAATATTAATTGATGATAATAAAAAGCACGCATCATATAGGCTTCTCCCTTAAAAAGACTGATTGATGCAATATCGGCAGGAACAGTTGTAACTATTTTGTCAATATTGTCAAGTACATTATTTATGTTGGTAATGGCACCATAGTAGCCGCTCCATGTGTCACGAATAGTGTAGTCATCAGCCAAAAAAGTGGTCCATTTGTGGGGAGAACCATTGCGATTTCCAAAATCTAATGACGCATTCAAAAGGTCAGCCTGTACATCGGTTGAAAACATGTAAATGCCATAAACACGACCCCTCAGAATGGCATACAATCCTGTATTTAAAGAAGTAGCATCCTTAATAGTTTGAAAAGATTGAGACTGTTCGATTGAATCGTAAGGATAACGATCTAAATCACATGAAGTTGCCGACAAAGCAAATACGACAGCCAGCGATAGTATTTTGAATAATTTTTTCATGATTAATACCGTTTAATTTTTTTTAAAATGTAAGTTCAACACCAACAGTATATTGTTTTGTATTTGGATTAACACCTAAAGTAAGGTTTGAGTCAACTTCCGGATCAGGCCCAAGATAATTAGTGACTGTTATTAAGTTACGTCCTGTCAAAAAGAATTTAGCTCTGGTAAACAGTTGTGTCTTTTTCAGGATTTTTTCGGGTACATAGTATCCAATACTTAAGTTCTTCAGACGCATGAAAGAGGCATTCTCTATTAAACGGGAGTCAAATTGGGTAAACTGAGTGCCATATTTCGGAAATAAGGTTTGATCTCCCGCCTGTTTCCAGTAATCAAGGATTCTGGTAGTCTGGTTATATCCACTGAAAGCTGTTGGATTTTCCATAAAATAACGGTCATTGTTTATAAGGTATTTACCTAAGGCATAAGCAAAATCAGCCTGAAGCGTAATACCCTTCCATCCTGCGTTCAATCCAAAACCACCAATTACAGGAGCATAGCGCTTAATCCCTACGTTTTGCTCAAGTGCTGCGGAATTGAATACCTTGGTTGTTTCAGTTTTTGTGGTAACCGTTTTATCAGTTCCTTGTTTATACCACATTGGTGCTCCGTCTGCGGGGTCAATACCTGCAAATATCGGATAAAAAAAGGAGACAGGTTTGCCAACTGCCCAACATACTCCTGTATTTGGTATAATCCAATAGTTAAGACCCTGAAAAAGTTCTGTTACTTCTTCCTTGTTGAAGCTGTAATTTATATAAGGTGTTATATAATAATCTTTCTTCTTTATTATATCGAAGTCAAATGCTATATCAATACCGCTGTTTTTAAGTGCACCTACATTTGAGAGAACCGATCCAAAACCTGAAGTGTATGGATATGGAACGCTTATTAACATGTTTTTAGTAACTCTGTCGTAATACTCAATATTAAAGCGATACTTGTCTTTAAATACCGAGAATTTTAATCCAAAGGTGGTTTTCCTCTGATTTTCCCATCCAAGGTTGGGATTTCCGGGAGTGGCTATGTTCCAACCTGAAACTGCGTTGTATTGATTGGTTCCTACCAAAGCAAGATTGGCATAATTACCAATAGATGAGTTTCCTGCAGTACCAATACTGGCTTTAACATTTAGTGAAGACAGAAATTCTACATCTTTTAGGAATGATTCTTTTTTGGCGTTCCACATTGCACCAGAGGCAAAGAAGTTTGCCGAACGATTGTTCTTACCAAAACGAGACGAGGCATCATTTCGTGCTGAGAAATCAATGAAATACTTTTCATCCAATCCATAATCAACGCGACCAAAGTATGAAAGATAGGCATATTCACTTTTACTGGAAGTAACATCCTTTCCTGTAGGTCCGTTTTGTAACAAAACCAAACGATCATCGGTCTGTCCGGTAGAAGTGCCATAGAATGAAGTAAATTCATTTGCAATACCTTCGTGTCCGCCAAGAACAGTAAACTGATGACGTTCCTGAACTTTAAATTTATATTCAATAGTATTGGTAATAGTTCTCACAATATTGCGTTGAAAAGTCTCACTTGCAGCGCCATTGTTTAGAGATCCCTTATATGATGGCAATCTTTTTGAGGAATAGCGATAGTCATAAGCATCCAAACCAGCCTGAGATTTGATAGTCAATCCTTTTATAGGTGTAATCTGGATATATCCTGTTCCATTTATCTGAACAGTATTGGCATTTATCGGTTGTTTTTCAATAAGGTATTCAGGATTGTAACGTGCTACACCTGGCATCATATCCGGGTATTTAACACCGTCCTTATCGTATGGAGAATAAAAAGGAGGTGTAAGCATGGAAAGACCACCATTTGTGCTATTTGAACCGTAAGGATTTGAAGCACGTATATCGTAACCTGCGGACAAATTTATGCCAAAACTCAGCCAATCATTTACTTTGGATGTGACATTTGAACGCAAAGTGTATTTCTCGAACTCAGACCGTACTGTAAGACCGTCCTGAAAGAAATATGATCCTGAAACATAGTATGTCGTTTTTTCATTACCACCCGAAATTGATACGTCTCCCTGATAAGTAGGAGCTTTATCTTTGTAATAATCTTTATACCATTTGTAGTCGTTTGGATAATCAATTAACGTTTGGTCAACCTGCGCTTGAGTACGATAGCCGACTGCAACCCAAAAATCTGTTAATTGTTTGGTATTCATAAAACCATTGAAATAATCTAAATTAGCCAAGGTTGAGTAACCATATTGACCATTTACAACAACCTTTGATTTAGCACCGCTCAACCCGCGTTTTGTGGTGACATAAATTACACCATTAGCTGCACGAGAACCATATATTGAAGTAGCCGATGCATCTTTCAATATTGTAATACTCTCAAAATCGTTAGAGTTTAGCGATAGCATAGCACCAGAATTCATTGGAACACCATCCAGAACATATAAAGGTTCAGAGCCGGCACCAAGCGAACCTGTACCGTGCAAACGGACAGATGATAATTGGGATGGTTCGCCACTTGAAGTATAGACCTGCAACCCTGCAACTCTACCCTGAAGTCCGTCAAAGACATTGGCGACAGGTTTTTCTTTCAGTTTCTCTGCAGTTACTTGTGTAACCGAACCTACTATAGTACCAACTTTTTTGGCAGTACCATAACCAACAACAATCACTTCGTCAACCGCAACCTGACTTGTTTTAAGTACAACTGAGTAATTTGATGATGTCGTAATAGCAACCTCAGCAGTTGACATACCTACAAACGAAACAACCAAAGCTTTGGCACTCTGTGGTATCTTAAACCTGAATTCCCCGTTCATATCGGTAATTGTCCCGACAGTTAAACCTTTCACTACCACAGCAACTCCCGGAATTGAACTTCCATCCTCATCGGAAGTCACTTTTCCTGTGATTTCTCTGGTTTGTGCAAAAAGAACCTGCAATCCGATGAAACTCAGAAAAGCAAGTAACAACGTAATTTTCTTCATAGACAAAATTTTAATGTTTAAAAATAGAAATTATTCACATTTTGAAAGGATGAAAAGTTAAAATGTGTTATTTACTGCAAATATATTAATTCATTTATTTTGTGCAACTTTTCACTTGTATAAATATGATAAAAAAAACGTGAAATCCTGATAAAAATCATATTATTCCTAATTATTTCCATTATCCATGTTTTATATTTCATTAAATATCAGATATTTAAAAATATTTTATTAAAACAAAAAAATATTCACATATATACAAAAAAAAAGAGACTGACTCGATTTGTTGAGCCAGTCTCATTACTTGTAATCAAAAATTATTTAGTTTCCTGTCATCAGTTTATTAATATCCAACTCACTTGATGGAATTGGCCAGATGTACGTTGGGGTTCCTGGAGCGATGGATGAAACTCCTGGTTTTCCTGGAATTATGGATAAAGTTCTCAGCAAGTCCATATTTCTCAATCCCTCACCTAAAAATTCAATGCTCCTTTCGAGCAACATTGCATCCAGATAAGACTTAACATCACTAAAGCTTGCAAGTGTATAAGCCCCTGCCGGATATGATCGTGTTCTTACGGCATTAAGCAAATCTACTGCTTTTTGAGTAACTGCATTTCCTCCCCGGACTAATGCTTCGGCATAGTTCAATAAAACCTCGGCATACCTCAACACAGGTGCATAGTCTGACTGTACAGTGAAATTTGTATATTTTCCGCAGTAATAAACTGTATTATTTGATACCGACCCTGTTACAAACAGTAATTTTCGTGCATCCGCAGCATTCATAAGACTAAATGTACTTCCAGCCGCAGAATTCAGATAATAGGATTCGGCGGAAGAAGGATGGTGATACCAAGCCAGTGAATTCTGGGTTCCTGCCAGGTCGGTTGAGGTAAAAGGCATGGAAAATACTGCCTCCTTGGTTGTATAGGGTGTTGCAAAAACTCCTGCAAAAGTTGAAGTAAGCCCAAAGGGTACACCTGTTGAGGCTACAAACGGAGAGGTAGCAGAAACAATTTTAGCAGCCTCTGTCTGAACTTTGGCATAATCTCCCATGTGGAGATATACACGTGTTTTGAAAGCAATAATCGTATTTTTATGAACCCTTGTCGTGTTTAATAAATCAGTCGAATACTTATCGATGGCAATGGGTTCAGCTGCGTTAAGGTCAGCAAGAATTTGTGTATAAACTTCTGATACTTTACTTCTTGCCAAATCATTTTCTGCACCCGTTTTGTTAGCTTTTAATCTTAACGGGAGTCCGGGGCTGGCTCCGTTATCTTTGTTGTAAGGCTGGGCATACAACATCAGCATATCAAAATAGCACATAGCCCGTAGAGTTAACCCCTCACTTTTGAACTGATTGTACTCAGCTTCTGTAATTTTTCCTGTCAGCGTACCAGCTTTCCAGTTAGTATCCAATCCTTCAAGAAAAATGTTGATAGCATTGACTGCTGCATAAACCGCACCCCAAAGATTAATTACTTCATTGGTTGAAGTGATAACACTATGGTTCCATGTTGAATAACCGGTGACAAGGTTGGTGTTTTTAGCTATAAAATTGTCCGCCCTAATGTCGTTGTAAACCTGATAACGGCCACCAAGATAATTTCCATTTTTCATAAAAGCGTACATGCCGTTCACCTGTCCAACAACACGGTCCTTGGTATCGAAAGCCTGAAGTTCACCTAAAGATGTTTTTGGACTGGGATTCAATAAATCCGTTGAGCATCCGTTGAGTACCAAAACCATCAGTAACAATATTGATTTAATAGTATTTTTCATGATATTCATAGTTAAAAAGATTAAAACGAAATATTTACCCCTAATGAGAAGGTTCTTGCCTGCGGAGCTGTATTTCTGTCAATACCCGGAGTAAGGTTACTATTCCCGTTGGCAGAAACCTCAGGGTCTGAACCGGTATATTTGGTGAGTACTAAAGCATTGAATACTTGAGCATATAGCCTTACCTTCTCAATTCCAAATGAGGTAGGAATATTTCTGAAAGTATATCCTAATGATACATTTCGTACTTTCATATAATCGCCTCTTTCTACGTTTTCGGTAATAGGAATGGATGAACCATTTGAAACATTGTCGTTCATCTCAGGTTTCGGAACATTGGTGATATCACCCGGATTTTTCCAGGCTGTATTATAAACCTCCATTGAATTGTTCCACCATCTTTGATCTCTTAATCCCGCTTTTGATCCATTGTACAATTTGAAATCAAGCGCGTAAGTGAGGCTAAAAGCAAAGTCTATATTTTTGTAATTAAATGTGTTATCCATGCCACCATAAATCTTAGGTATTGGTGAACCAGCTACTTTTCCGTCTGTGGTCAATGCAATTGCCGGAGCGTTGCCGCTACCGTCCCTATAGGTCCATTTACTGGCTGCAGGGTTTTCAAATGCATATAAAACTTCTTTACCTGCTTTGTTGACAAAAACTCTTCTTCCGGTTTGTGGATCAACTCCTCTTGTCTCAACGGCAAATATATTTCCTATCGGATAACCGACTAAAGTACGGTTGGTTGTCTCTAATGCAGATGTAATACCAACTATCTCAGTAACTCCCGGAGCAAGTGAAGTAACCTCATTTTTCAGGGTAGAGATGTTAAAAGTGGTAGTCCATTGAAAATCTTTCTTTGTAAAATTATGACTGGTCACTGAGATTTCAAGACCTTTGTTGTACATGGTTCCAATATTCATTGGAATTGTATTTCCGGGAATACCTTTAGAAGGAGACTGTGGAACATTAAGAATCAGGTTGTTGATGTCATTAAAGAAATAGTTCATTTCAAATTGGAATTTGTTCTTTAGCATCCCAAAACTTATCCCCGCATCATACTTGTCACTTGTTTCCCATTTTAGATCAGGATTTCCGGCCTGACTGAAAGTCCAGGTAGGTGCAGCACCGTAAACGCCAGATCCATATAAGAAAAGAGATGCATAACTGCCAATTCCTGACATATTCCCAACTCTGCCGAAACTTGCTTTTAAACGGATATCGGTAAATAGATCGTTTAGCTTGCTCTTTTTGAAGAAATTT
This sequence comes from uncultured Bacteroidia bacterium, assembly GCA_903834845.1. GTDB lineage: Bacteria > Bacteroidota > Bacteroidia > Bacteroidales > Prolixibacteraceae > JAAFHB01. The sequence goes on from CAILKW010000649.1 coordinate 18,158, forward strand.
TCATTTGAGAGGTTATACATAAAGGATCCTCCACCAAAAGTCCCGAATTTCCTTCCATCAGCCAAGCCTGAAAAACCATCCCTGCGAACGCTTCCTTCCAGATAAAAACGTTTATCAAAATTCATGTTGATACGGCCAAAGTAAGAGACAAAATAATTCTCGTACTGGCTTCCACCCCCCATTCCTGCAGTTACCCATGACCCCTGATATGTTTCAAAGAAGTTGTCAGCAACATTGGTTTTAGTACCAAGCCAAAGGTTTCCTTGTGTGGATTGCTCTTCAGTACCTGCAAGGAAGGTAAAGTTCAATTTATCCATCAAGGTAAGTGAGTAATCAGCCGTATTAGTCCATGTCCATCGTTTCAACCTGTTAAAATCGTTTTCTGCATAACCATTCGACGAATAACCATCACCGGTAACCCCTGTTTGGAAGGTAATAGATTCGACAGAAAGATTGTCCATTCCATATACCGTTTTAATGTTAAGATCTTTTACGGGTTGTACTGTTATACTGAAGTTTGCCAAAAGTCTGTCATTTTGAGAGGTATAGGTATTCAAGTCAAAAATAGGTACCGGATTGTAGTATGAGTAATTACCTACAGGTTGTCCCAAACTTCCTATTGCTGACCCATTGATATTATAAGTCCCATCGTTTTTGTAAGGGGCAAGGTTTGGAGGAAGAACGAATGCCAACCTGGCAGCACCTGCCGTATTAAACGCTTGGGCTGACAATGATCCGGTGTTTGGAGCTGCATTGAAAGAATTTGTAACCGATATATTTGCTCCCAAAGAGATGTATTTGTTTAATTTATGATCGAGGTTTAACCTTGCATTTTTTCGTTCATAAGAATTCTTCTTGATCATCCCCTCCTGATTATTGTAACCAACTGAAAGAAAATAGGATGTAGAAGGCGTGGATCCTGAAATCGTCAAAGCATGTGAATGTTGAAATCCGGTTCGATAAATGTAATCAGACCACTTTGTATCAATCGGCTTACCTGCAGCATCCAACGGAACAGTAAAATTACTTGTTAGTGCTGAAGGGTTATTTGCCAATGCTCTGTTTTTATATTCAACATATTGTGCAGAATTCATTATTTCAAACAAGTGAAATGGTTTTGTATAACCCATATATCCATCATACGTAACCTTAACTTTACCTGTTTGGCCTTTACGGGTGGTAATAAGGATTACACCGTTTGCAGCTCTTGAACCATAAATAGCTGTGGCAGAAGCGTCCTTTAAAATTTCCATTGACTGAATATCAGACGGACTTATATCGGCAAGTGCATTTGAAGCAGAACTATTATTTGAAACATCACCGGTAAAGACAGGAACCCCATCAACAATAATTAAAGGATAGGAACTTGAAGAGATTGAGTTCACTCCTCTGATTCTGATAACCGGGGGGTTGTTAAGTACCCCGTTAGGCATAGTTACAATAACACCGGATGCCTTACCCTGAAGTGATTGATCAAAGCTTTGTACCGGAGTCATTTTGATATCATCACCTTTTACAGTTGAAATGGTACCACCAAGATCACGTTTTTTTTGTGTCCCATAGCCTACAACAACAACTTCATCAACTGCAACCTGGCTTGATTTAAGAACAACAGGATAATTGACGGCAGAAGTTAAATTAACTTCCACAGTTGCCATACTAACAAAAGATACGATTAAAGTTTTAGCACTCGTGGGTATTTTTAGCCTAAAATTACCACTCATGTCGGTAATTGTTCCGACAGTTAATCCTTTAACCACCACCGCAGCTCCGGGAATCGAACTACCGTCTTCATCGGAAGTCACTTTGCCTGTGATTTCCCTGGTTTGTGCAAAAAGTACCTGCAATCCGAGGAAACTCAGAAAAGCAAGCAACAGCGAAATTTTTTTCATACTCATAAACTTTAATGTTAAAACGTGTTATTAAAATACAAATATAATCATTAAAAGGTTCATTTCAACTTTGGTATTTAAAGGATGAATAAAAAAAGAGGCTACCCCAATATGGGATAACCTCTTTAAAAACCGGCAAATCTGGCAAAACTTAATTCAAAGTAATGATAGCCGTCAAATATGGAATATTGTTTAAGTAGGATGCATATTGTGCAGCAAGACCCTTGGCTTCCCCTACATAATAGACATCGTAGGTAATAGTAAGTTTAGGTTTGCTTCCACAATTTTCCCATTTACCGGATCCTGCAATTTCATAATCAGAAAGAGCTCCTTTATAAATTGTTGTAAATATATACTGACGAGGAATATCAACAGTTCCGTTTCCTTTAACAGTCATAGTGAAGGACCCACCACTTGTAATTTCTTCTCCCCAGAAATCATTCATAAATCCAACGTTCATTCCTGAAACAGTAAGATCAGTTCCTTTTAGGACTGTCTTAATCAGACTACTGGAATAATCGGCATCTTTACCTGTCCAGGATCCAACAAGGCTGCCTGCTCCATTTGCCAGCGGACAGAAATCGATCCGTTTCACATTGTAAGTAAGCTTTGTTCCTGCTGTGCTTGGCGAATTATGTTCGCCTGCGCTCAGGTTAAGTGCAAATTTCAGAGTTTGGCCAACAGGCATTTTGGAGGTAACAGTAGAAAAATTAACTGAGCCGGATGTACTGCCTGCGGGAATAGTGATGCTACTCGCTGATAAGGTAAACATAGTTGATGTGAGGGTGTTTGAAGCATCGGGCGTTAAGTTAACCGTAATAGCTGTAGCCTGTGGCATACCCATCAATGAGACTGCAATAGAGGAAGTTGCATCCACCAAAGCACCTGCTTCAGTTACACCTGTTTCCATTGTTTTTGATGCATTTAAAAACTGCACGTAATAGGTTGCAGTCGGATCAGGTTTTGTAGTAATGGAGCCAAAACCATCCTCTTTGTCCACGCAGGAGTAAATGAAGATACCTGCTATGATTAATGTAAAAAGTAACTTATATATATTTTTCATTATATCAGAATTTTAATGTTTTCAAGAAGCTATTTAGCCCACCATAATTTATCGCTGATTGTCACAGTTGGAACATTGCCCCCATTGTAAGA
>CAILKW010000650.1 GCA_903834845.1 uncultured Bacteroidia bacterium
TCGCGCTAAATTTACAGCATATACCGAATTTGGAATGCCTGCACCTGCCTCAGTAGAAATTTTAAAGACCATTATTCCAAAAGAGGAACTTTGGCCACCAAAACCGGGAACTTCTTGGGAAAGCCATCATGCCTATAATGCTTGGGTTGGAAATACATGGTTGTGTGAAGACATTATTGAAGATTATTTCGGAAAATCTGAATCTCTTGAAGAACTCGTGGCAAAAGGACAGTTATTACAGGGTGAAGGTTATAAATGTATATTCGAGGAAGCCCGCAGACAAAAACCCTATTGTGCAATGGCTATCAATTGGTGCTACAGTGAACCGTGGCCTACCGCAGCAAATAACAGCATTGTATCGTATCCTAACATCCCAAAACCCGGTTTTTATGCAGTAAAAAATGCTTGTAGGCCGGTTCTCGCAAGTGCTAAATTATCGAAATTCAAATGGTTGGAAGGCGAAACATTTTTTGCTGACATCTGGATGCTCAACGATGATTTCAAAGAGATACCTTCCGGGAAAGTGACAATAAAAATTGCAACAAACGAATTCCAGCTTACTCTGCTTAGCTGGGAGTTTAGTGCAATGAAGGCCAATATTAATCAGGCTGGCCCTACTGTCAGGTACCAACTTCCGTCCTGGAAAACCGATCGTTTCAGAATACTTCTCGAAGTAGAAGGACATCCTGAATATAATTCGGAATACACCCTGGCTTATCAGTCACGCACATTCGGGCGAAAAAGGACTACTGCAACTTTAAATCAATAATTTTAAATAACATGAAAAATTTATTCACTATTTTATTATTAATCTGCACATTCCAGATAATTGCACAGACTAATTTGGTTTCAAAACTTCCGTATTGTTATGATGAACTTACAGCACCTGATTTTGTAAAAGCTGTCGCACAATCATCTGGCGTTTGTTTGCTTCCGATAGGCATTCTTGAGAAGCACGGCCCCCATCTTCCGCTTGGAACAGATATTTTCGAATGTAGAAAGGTCGCAACCACAGCAGCAAGTCAGGAATATTGTGTTGTTTTTCCAACTTATTATGTAGGACAGATTAACGAAGCACGCCACCAGCCGGGAACTATTGCTTATAGTTCTGATCTACTTTGGAAAATGTTACAGGAGACTTGTGATGAGCTATCACGAAACGGGTTAAAAAAGATTATTATTGTTAATGGACATGGAGGTAACAACGACTTTCTCAGATATTTCTGCATGTCACAATTACACTCACCAAAAGACTATGTTTTGATTTTTTTCCAACCTAACGACAACGAGGAGACTGCAAAAAAGATTAAAGCTTTACGCCAGACAACAACGGGAGGACATGCTGACGAAATGGAAACCTCGATGATGCGGTATATCAGGCCCGACCTTGTGAAAGCTGACCAGGCAGGAAGTCAATCGGGGAAAAATCAGGGCAGACTAACTGAACTGCCAAATCAATATACTGGCATATGGTGGTATGCTCAATACCCTAATCACTATGCAGGTGATGCCACTAAAAGCAGCGTTGAACTTGGGAAATTACTTACCGAAGCTGATGCAGATCAACTGGCTCAGCTGATAAAGAAAGTCAAACAATCAAACAAAATTGAAGATTTACAAAATCAGTTTTATCAGCAGGCTGCAAATCCATTGAACATGAAACAATAAAAAAATCACGAAATTATCTTATAAAATTCGTAAACTCTTTTAGTTCCCTTTTTGGCGACTCGATAGTTCCTTTGGTGGCTTCCTTCATTTTTAACAACCATACCATGTTTTTACCCAAAACACGCATAATCTGTGTTCCTTCAATATCTTGTGTAACTTCTCCGGGACTTCTGCCATGTATTATATTCCAATAATTGGAGGTTGCTATAATCATTTCAGAGTAATTAAGGTAATGGTTCAAACTGTCAAAAGTAACCGATCCGCCTGATCTTCTTACTGAAACAACAGCTGCTGCAACCTTTTGACGGAATAATCCCCCGTTAACGCCTCCCACATAAAACAGGCGGTCTAAAAAGCTTTTCATCGTACCCGGTATGCCCGAATAATGAACTGGTGCGCCAATGATAATACCGTCAGAATCTTTCACTTGCTGTATCCATTTATCCATATCATCGGTTTTAGTAGCGCATTTTTCATCTTTGTTTACTCCACATTTGCCACATGCCAAACAGCCACGTATCATTTTATTGCCGATATGCAGGATTTCAAAATCAATACCACCCGCTACAAGTTCAACTCCAACCATTTTCAAGGCATGAAAAGTATTACCTTCTTTATTTGGACTTCCGTTTATTGCAATTACTTTCATAAATTAAGCATTTAAAAAATTTCTTAAAGTTTTTCCAAAAATAGGTTAAAAAACTGAATTGCAAACTGTCCGTTTTTGAACAATGGTAGATTCGGAAACCGTACAAAACCTTTTACTCAACTTCTTTATAAAACCTCTTAATGTCCATATATACAATGTATTAAAACTTTTGGCACGATTGGTGAAATAAATCAATCGGAAAACAATTTAAACAATTTAAAAAGTAAACAAAATGAAAACATTAGATTTTAAAATAGCAAAGGTGATGAGAGCAGTAGTAGTTTCTTTAATTATTTTGGCTTCGTTATCAGTGATTTCAGAAGGTCAAAACTCAACCAGAGAAGCCAAAAGTGAAAATGCCGCGTTCGTAGAA
>CAILKW010000651.1 GCA_903834845.1 uncultured Bacteroidia bacterium
AGGTAAGCGTTGGACTGATCCATTTATTCCGGCCTTCAATATTCGCGTTATCATGTCGGGTGAAGGTGAAGTGAAAAACTATTCCCGTTCGGTGGATTTTTCAACCGGAGTTGCGACAGTAAATTGGAGTGATGCAAAAGGAGATTTTCAACGTAAACTCTTTGTTTCCAGAGCCGATGATGCCCTTGTGATGTCTATTGGCAGTAATAAAAAGGGATCGGTGAATTGCACCTTGAAGTTGGCACAACAACCACCAAAAGGGACAGGAGGCTGGAATCCTGAGAAAATGTTAAAGGATGGAATTAAAGAATATAAAACCGGTGCCGAACCAACATGGCTGACTTATCGAAGCAGTTTTCAAAAACAATGGAAAGGAAGCTTGCAAGGGTACGAAGGGGTTTCGCGAATTATTGTTCGTGGCGGAAAAACAATTTCCAATGGTGATTCAATTTCTGTCTCAGGTGCTGATGAAGTATTAGTACTCACTAAAATTGAGTTGCTTAACGATTATAAAAATTCACAAATCGAAATTCTGAAAAAATCTCTTTCTCAAATAAATCCCGATTATAAAATTCTGCTTGAGCGTCATGCTAAAATACATGGAGCTATATTCAACCGTTCCCGAATTGATTTGGGTGGCGGTTCAGACCGTAATCTGACATCGGAAGAGCTTATTGCAAAATCAAAATTTGGGACACTCAACCCTGCATTGCTCGAAAAAGTGTATGATGCAGCACGTTACAACATCCTTTCAAGCAGTGGTGAACTGTTTCCAAATTTGCAGGGTATCTGGAGTGGAACTTACGGCCCAAACTGGTCCGGCGATTTTACCCTCAACGGTAATGTCCAATGCGCTCTGGCGGCCAATCTTTCGGGAAACATGGCCGAAAATATGGAGCCGTTTTTCAGGTTTATGGAAGACCATCTTGACGAGTTTCGCCTCAATGCCAAAAGAATGTACAATTGCAGGGGAATACATGTTCCTTCGCGTGCAAGTAGTCATGGCCTGAACAACCATTTTGACGCTACTTGGCCTATGACTTTCTGGACTGCCGGAGCTGGCTGGGCAGCACAATTTTATTACGATTACTATCTTTATAGCGGTGATCGTAGTTTCCTCATCAAAAGAGCACTTCCTTTTATGCGCGAGGCAGCACTGTTTTACGAAGATTTTCTTATTGAAGGAACAGACGGGAAACTGCTTTTCAGTCCGAGCTATTCACCCGAAAACAATCCGGCCAACAGCAAATCACAGGCTTGTATCAATGCTTCAATGGATATTGGCGTAGCCCGTGAATTATTGAATAACTGCATCGCTGCCACTAAGATACTTGGAATCGGCGATGATGACATTAAACGTTGGAAGTTGATGTTGAACAAGATGCCACAATATTTGATTAACGACAAAGGTGCTGTCAAAGAATGGTCAACCACTTTGCTTGAGGATAACGATGCCCATCGGCACTGCTCGCATTTATACGCACTTTACAACGGACTGCCTGAGGAAATAGCAGGAGAACCCAAACTACTTAAAGCTTTTGAAGTTGCCATGGAAAACAGGCTCGAACTTCGCCGCAGGGAGTTTAAAGGCGAAAGTGTCAACGGTCGTCCACCCGGCGAAATGGCTTTTGGTATTGTACAGCAGGGAATGGCCGCCGCAAGTTTGCATAAAGCTGATGACTGCGGACTGATATTGGATTATCTGGCAAACAGTTACTGGAATCCTAATATGGTGACAACACACAATCCCAAGGCAATATTTAATACTGATCTTTCGGGCGGACTTCCGGCATTGATTTTAAGGATGTTGGTTGATTCTCAGCCCGGTTGGATTGAGTTTTTACCGGCTTGGCCTAAAAACATGCCAACAGGAAAAATCGAAGGTGTTGCACTTCGCGGACAAATAATAATCAAAGAACTCGCATGGAACGAAAAGGAAGTTTCAGCGGTTTTAAGATCAGCCATTACGCAGAAGGTTCAATTAAAATTTGCGGGTGAAATTCAGGCCATTACCGGTGACAAAAAAGTAAAAGTCGTAAAAGAAGCAAACCAAAATTTTTTGATATTACCAGAAAAACAAGATGTTTCGATAAATATTTTACTGGAATAATTTTAAGCCACTTCCTTTGAACTATTGTATTATTTATTACTTTTAAAACCTGAAAATTTGATGAGACCTGTCTTTACAATGCCTGAATAAATGGAGCGTTGCTTTAAAGATGGTCTCGTAAAAAATTCAGTTTGGTACTTGTCGCACCGGATGGACAGGTAAGTAAGTATTCTTTATCGGTCACAAAAAATAATATTATGTATGTGACTGAAGTGGCGAAGCTGCGAAAGGCCAATAGCAACTGAGGCATTAAAGAGCCATTTACCGCAAGAATCGTTACAACCAAAACCTCGTTTAAACTTTGTGAAGCTTGTGCAATCTGTTATGAACTAAGTGTTTAAAATAAAATCCAAAGAAATACACAAAGAACGCAAGTTTTTTGTTTTGAAGATAGAGTTTCTCAGCTCCCGATGACTTTGAAGTCTTCTTTTAATCTCTAAATTTACTTTGAATAAAACACTGACTTAAGAATATTGCAACTATTATTAAATCATATTTCTTTCGGTACAAACTGCCTGAAATCTTTCGATTGTTTCTCATGTTTGATGGATACGCACACCTTTTGGCTCATAAGGCAACAAAAATCATCCGTAACGGCTTCCCATACATTCAAAACCTAATGAGATACCAAAACCGCAAAACCCATAAACATGTTTGTAATAAAACACACACTGAACGAATTATTCTGTAAAAGGATTCAACCATATAATAAGTCCTTATGACAATTTGGATATTTGAAAAAAGCTGAAAAAAGACCAGTGAATAATTTGGATATTTGAAACAACGGTTTACCTTTGCATAATATTTCAGTAATAATGAGGAGATTTTGAACGATGGAAACAGACAACAAAAATGGAGCATTTATGCCAATCAGGTTTACTGTTTTGAATTTGAGCACATTAGTAAATACTATGAGGTATGACTAAGTCAGAAATAACCACGATAATGGTGGTTTCACAGTCGTTCATCGTAATTAAAATATGATATATATGTTAAATATCTATATTCAATCCAAAATTGAATCGTATCTCACTGAAGAATATGAGATATTAGGTAGGAGTATGACCGAATCATTAATTGAAGGTCAGCTTGAAAAGAGTGGTCTGGAAATATTCACATCTGAACATGGTAGTAATTTTGATATTACGCCTGTTATTTCGTTTGTGGCGGTTGTAATAGGAGCAATAGATGTTGTGCTTAAAATAATAGATTTAAAGCATAAGAATAAAGAAAAAATTATTGTAAAGGAAATTATATTACTTTTGCAAGTAAATGACGAAATAACTAAAGAAAATAAACAAATTGTTCAGCAAGAACGCGTTGCCAAAATACTTGAAGAAGTAATCATTGAAAATGCAGAAGATAAAGAAGCAAAATAAAATTCAAGAATTTACATTATATAATTTACTTAAATTCTATTTATACAAATATGATAACCTTAGATGGAAAGAAATAATTATAGTTTGTATTCAAATTATATCTATTGGCATTTTTTGGATAAGTTTTTTTTATACACTTCTACCTTTAGTTTATATTCAGTTTTTAATTTTACTTTTCAATTTATCTTGCACAAACTTTATATGCTTAATACTAATAATTCTTCTCGAATTTCTAATTAATGGCACTTCAAACAATAAAATACTTATCAAAGAATTAAATGAGTTCAATAATTATATTATTCAGTTAGAAGACAAAAATATTAAAGCAGAAGAAGTCGATTTGTTTAAATTATTTAATATAAAACAAATAAATTATTTGTTGGGAAGTGACATTCTATCGAATAAAAATATAAAAATATTTAGACTTATCCCCCCAAAAGGGTTAGAAATTGGGCAATTTAAGGGATTTACTCTTGATACTGTTTATCAAATAATAGAGAAACAAGAAAAAGCATGTCCCCATATTTTTATTAGAGAATATATAAATGATTTAACTATAATTCAAAAATTTTTTGTTTTTCATGAAATTGGTCATTCAAATAAACGTTCCCTATATTTTAATCATACAATAAGCGACTATCATATTCAGAATGGTTTATATTTAGTATTTTTGGCTATGTTTATTTATTGTTTTGACAGTATCATGAGTGTTATACTTTTTTTACCATGTTTGATATATCTCTTTTGGCAATTTAAAACCTCATATTTGAACGAGTATAACGAAGAAGTTTTTTGTGATGCTTTTGCATTTGAATTATTAAGCAAAGATACTGGATTTGATTTTTCTAAACTGTATGCAAGATTAAAAATTGTTTTACCTTCATGGAGTGTAACCGGAAAATAACAATGTAGTGTTTTCGGAAAATAGCAATGTAGTACTTTCAGAAAATAGTGATGTATGATTTTGGGTTTGACGATTGCCCCCGGGGGCAATCGTCAAACCCAAAATACCAGAAATTTTGTTCATCG
>CAILKW010000652.1 GCA_903834845.1 uncultured Bacteroidia bacterium
AGGGTTTTCAACCGCTCGAAGGGTTGAAGAGGGTTGTCAACCGTTCGAAGGGTTGAGGTTGGGTATGGTAAACCTAAACGTGCTTCCATTCCCCTCCATGCTTTCCACCCATATTTTACCCCCGTGTTTTTCAATAAACTCTTTGCACAACATTAACCCCAGTCCTGTACTTGGTTCATCATCGGTTCCTCTGCGGTTTGTCTGTTTATCAAGAAAGAAAAGGTTATCCATAATCTCCTTGTTCATTCCAATACCGGTATCTTTAATTGAAATTTCGACAAAACTGTTAGGCATCTGATTTGCCGCAATGGTTATTTTTCCTCCTCTGGTGGTAAATTTTACTGCATTTGTGGTTAAATTACGGATAGTTGATCCTATCATATTTAAGTCGGCATAAACTTTAAGCCCATAAGGAATTTCATATCTGATCTCAACACCTTTTTTATTGGCAACGTCAGAAACAAATTGCATAATTTCTGTAATTGCTGATTTCAAGACAAGTAACTCAGGTTTAAAACTTGTTTTACCTCTACGCATTTGTGACCATTCAAGAAGGTTTTCGAGTAAACCGAACAAATTATTAGCCGAGTTTCGCATGCTAACTGAAATTTCCTGAATCTCGTTTAATGTTAAACTTGGTAAATCATCAGCCATTATTTTTGTCAGACCCAAAAATCCATTAAACGGGCTGCGGAGATCGTGGGCAATTATGGAAAAGAATTTGTCTTTTTCGGCATTTGCCTTTAAAAGTTCTTCGTTTTTATGTTTGATTTCGGCTTCTGCTTGTTTTTGTTTTGTAATATTTCGTACAATGGCAATTATTTCATCAGTACCTGAAGCTACCATCCTTGCCTCAAATTCAATAATTCCCTGAGATGGAATTGGTAATTGATATTCAAATTTTTGCATTTGGCCTGTTTGGAGGGTAAGGATTATTTTTTCATCTATTAAGTCGGCAAATTCAGTAGTGGTGATTTCCCGGATTTTTTTGCCAATAATAGACTGGGTCTGATCAGCAAGATCGTTAGTTGCAGCCTTATAATCAAGGTATTCCCCATCTCGGCTTAACTTAAACATCATATCTGGGATTGCATCAATAAGAACCTTGGCCTTACTTTCGCTTTCTTTCAAAGCTTTGCTCAAAGAGTGCCTTACCAAAGCAAACTTAATTGCTTTAACGAGAAAAGTTGTTGTTAAACCCGTTTTAAAAAGATAATCCTGAGCATTGTTTTGCATGGCTTTCATGGCAATATCTTCATCGCTCAGGTGGGTGAGAATGATCACAGGGGTGTCGTGTGCAGACTGCGAAACCTTTTCGAATGTTTGATAACCTTTACTGTCGGGCAATCCCATATCTGATAGAATGATGTCGAATTCAAGCTCTCTCAATGCTTTAAGCGCAGATGAAAGTGTTAACCTTTGTTCGATTTTATGAGGGAAATCCACCGTTTTGTTCAATAATTCCGTAATCAACATAGCATCGGCGGGATCATCCTCGATTAATAAAATTCTACAGTTGTTGTCCATTGTGTTTTATTTAAAATTTTATTTTATTGTTTATTTTTTGTTTCAGGTATTGTAAAGCTGAATGTTGCTCCTTGCCCTACCTTGCCATCTGCCATAACTGTACCGCCATGTTTTTCAACAATCCGTTTCACATTGGCAAGCCCTAAGCCGAGGCCTTCAAATTCACTTTCGGGATGCAGTCTTTGGAAAATGCCAAACAAATGGCTTGCACTTTCCATATCGAAGCCTGCACCGTTGTCTGTTATAAAAAACCTGGTAAACGAATTTTCCATCACTGATCCAATTGTTATCACAGGATGTTCTTTTTTCGATGAGTACTTTATAGCGTTTGAAATCAGGTTTTCAAACACTTGTTTCAACATCGCACCATCTGAAAATACTGTCGGCAACTCTTCAATTACAATGATAGATTGGTATTTTTCAATTTCAGTCTTGTTTTCCAGAATTACACTTTGCACTAAAATGGCCGTATTTACCATTGTTTTTTTTATTTCAACACGGCTTAAACGGGAAAACTGCAATAACTCTTCGATCAGTTTTCCCATTTTTATTGCCGAATTAACAATGATATTCATGTAAACGAGCATTTTGCCCTCCAAACTACCCTTTCCCTCTTTTTTCAGCAGGTCAACGAAGTCAGCTATGTGTCGCAATGGAGCTCTCAAGTCGTGTGACACACTTGATGTAAAGGCTTCAAGGTTTTCGTTGACCTCAATGAGCTTCCTGTTGAGAATTTCGATCTCTTCTATCTGTTTGTGGAGTTGATCAGACTGAAGTTTGGTCTGTCTGCTGTAATTAAACAAGTCAACAAAGACCTTAACTTTCGATTTCAGGATAAGAGGATCGAAAGGGGTGAAGATATAATCAACAGTACCAACAGAATATCCTTTTAATACGTCAATAACTGTCTGGTTATAGGCGGTTATAAAGAGGATAGGGATCGGAGCAGTTTGGGGGCGGTCGTGAATTAAAGCTGCAGTTTCGAAACCATCCTTCCCTGGCATATTAACATCGAGCAGAATAACAGCAATTTCTTTTTTGAGCAAAATACGTAATCCATCGCGGCCCGAATTGCAGCTTATTATGTTTTGGTCGAGTTCCTCCAGAATAGATTTGATAATTTCCATTTTGGATGGGTCATCGTCAATAATCAAAATATTTGCCTGTTCCATTACCGTTTTTGTTTTGGTGTCATTTATCATCTTTCGTTTTTTGATATATATTTTCTTTGAAATCCCAATAATCCTTAAGTGATTTGTTGAAGTAAATCAAAACATTGCGGCACAAAATCAAATTGAATTCGTTAGGCGAACCATCGGTTACCAGAATGTGATGTGCCCATGCCACGTTTTTAAACAATTGCCTTCTGAAAACAAAATTGCAAGCGAAACGACTTCATAGCCGGTTCCGACTCCTGTCACCCAAACTTTGCAATGTGAAAGAGCTTTGAGTGCAGGTAAAATATTTTGGCGCAACACAAGATAGAAAGCGGTATCGCGAAATATTTCAGTTACACCTTTGGTTACGGTGTGTATGAAATTTCCAATAAATGAAGGGTTGTGGAGTACTTTATCCTGCAAACCGGATATGCTTTTAACATTCTCATTCTCTAATATGGACTCAATCACGGGTTTTATATAAGGTCTGGAGTAATCCCTGAAATCATAACCATACAACCTTTGGATGCCTTCGAGCAGAAATCAATTTCTAAATCCTTCAAATCTTCAATGAATTCGTTGATTGATTCTGCAATTAACGACCAATCGCCACGACCGGTTTCAAAATCAATCCGTTTGTCAATCTTACCTTCTTTGCCTACGGTCTTGCAGATTTTTACAACTGAACCGATAAATGCTTTCTTTGTTTCCAGCACTTCGTACAGGGTGTCCGCTATTTTCCCCTCCAAACTGGTTAGATTTGTTGGCATTTTAACCGAAAAATCGCCATTGCGCAAGGCGATCAATACGTTCAGTATCTGAGCTAAATACATCTCATCTCTACCATTTAGCATATTGGATTGCATAACAACTAATTTTATGGATTAACATCATAAAATTACTGCATTGCGGTTTCTTATAACTCTTTGGAAAGCTAATTGAATTGTAAGCGGAAGGCGCAAACATTTGTAGGATAATTCCTACAAAAGATGGTTTTCCTGCACGAAACGGATTAGTTGTACCTGGTTTTTCAGGTTAAGCTTCTTCAAAATTCGTGTCCGATAGGTGGAAATTGTTTTTACGCTGAGTGAAAGTGCTTTTGAAATCTGTGTTACAGATTCACCGGATGCAAGCCTTAACATGGTGAAATATTCCCGATCGGAAAGAAGTTTTATCGCATCGGTTTTTAAATCTTTTTTATATTCAACAGCAAGAAGTTCCGCAACAGTATCTGTTATAAATTGCAAACCTGCCAATATTCTGGTAATAGCATCAATCAAATTATTACCTGTCTTACCTTTTGTTAGATAGCCCCTTGCACCCGCCTTCAGTGCCCGCAATGCTAATTGATCTTCCTCGTAAATGCTTAGTACAAGAATAGGAATATTATTTATAGTTTATTTGAGATCTATAATCAGATCGAGACCAGAACGGCCAGGCAAATTTATATCAAGAATCACAATATCCCATATTTCACGGTTTGCCAGCGCAAAACCTTGGGCACTGTTTTCTGCCTCACCGAATTCAGCGTTAGAAAATGAATCGCTTATGA
>CAILKW010000653.1 GCA_903834845.1 uncultured Bacteroidia bacterium
ATGTGCATGTTAGAAATATTTTGCAACGTACTATATATCAATATAATACAAAACACATATTTTATATACTTAAATATCAACCACCTACAAAATCTAAAATTAAGTTTGGTGTACTTCCTTCATGCAACTTGGGTTAATATATTGATTGCCTGTGTTTTAATTATTCTATTCGTATTTTGTTCGTTGAAAAATTCCTGTAAATGATGTATCGCTCCTAAAGGAGCTATGGTTGCGTTGTTATTTCTGACTGCTACCGATATTACGCTCCTACGGAGCTACCTATAATTACATGATACCGCTTGAAGGGCTGGGTAAGCGTAAAACATTGACGGCTTCACTTGGAGTGAAGCCGTCAATGGAAGAATCAGTGGTTCAAACATTTTGTTGCGCCCACCATCTTGAAAACAACATACACAAAACGTACCGAAACACGTTCCGTGTTTCTTGGCACAACTAATCCCGTACGCACCTAACAGAGAAGCCGCCCTGCTTATTGTTGTAGTTGCGGTAGGCATAGGCGTTGTAGTCGCCGAGGTAGCGGCCCCATGCGTCCGATGCACCGTACGCCGTACTACTCCACCAGTAGCCGATGTCGCCCACGTGGCTGAACGAGCCGTCGCCGTTGTAGCGGTAGCCGCCAGGAAGGGCAGTAAAACCACAGCTGTTGGTAGCACCGGTATTAGGAGTTCTCCAATGGGACGTACCGTTTTCTTTCAATTTACCACCGCAACCTTCAATCCACCAAGAAAATCAGTTAGAACCGTCCATTCGGCATCAGTAGGCACATGCCAGCCTGTGGGTGCAATTTTGCGGCTGTCGGCTACTACAAACCAATTGTATAAACCCCCATAAGTAACTTTATTTTCTGCATCGTTGTTGTACCAGCAATATGCGCCGGTAGTTAAAGCTTTCCAGCTTGCACCATTTGTTACATTGGCTATAGGGTCGCCATTGCGGTATTTGGTGGTTTTCAGGTTTTCGGCCATCCAAACCTGTGTGCCTATTTTCACAGTGCGATAAACATTGCCATCAATATCAGTAACTGTTGTTTGGGCTTTTAAAGCCAAAGGGAAAATTAGTACGAAAAAAAGTATAGTGCAAAATATCAATTTCATTTTCATAGATTAATTTTTTAAATTATTTTGATACAAAACTACACAACAGATTGAATATTACCAAAAAATAAAGCAGGAAAATATTTATGGTTTGTGAATTACCCTGAAAATAAATCTTTAAATGATGCACAAAAATGGTAAATTTCAGTATTGTCAACAATTAAAAATTGCCAAATTAATTATATCCACTATTATTATTCAAGATCACAATTTGTGATCTTGAACATGCTTTACACACAAATTCAGTTAATTGGAATCGAAATGCGGTAGGAAACCTATTGATAACTTAGGTAAAAAAAACGGCCCATTCAGGCCGCCTTTTTAATGTATTGTTATTCAAGCTCATGCACAACCAACCCTGACCTTAGCTTGGGTTCAAACCAGGTAGTTTTTGGTGGCATTATGTTGCCGGAATCTGCAATATCAATCAGTTGTTTCATCGAAACCGGATAGAGCGCGAAGGCTACTTTCATCTCACCCGAATCAACACGGGTTTTCAATTCGCCCAAACCACGGATGCCACCAATGAAATCCACCCGCTTATCGGTTCTGAGGTCTTTTATTCCCAAAACTTTATCAAGCAGAAGATTGGAAAGTATCGTAACATCAAGTACGCCAATCGGATCATTGTCGTTATAGCGGCCTGGTTTAGTTATCAATTTATACCATGAACCTTCGAGATACATGCTGAAAGTATGAAGTTGTTCAGGTTTATAAATTTCGGCACCAATTTTCTGAATATCGAAATCTTCCCCAATCTTTTCAATCAATTCAACCGATGAAAGACCATTCAGATCCTTGACCACCCTATTGTAATCAATGATTTTCAATTGGTTATCTGGGAAATGAACTGCAAGAAAAAAGTTATATTCCTCGTCTCCTATGTGATTCGGATTCTGACCGCGTTTCTCTTTGCCAACCAATGCAGCAGCGGCTGTACGATGGTGACCATCCGCAATGTATGTGGCAGGTATTTCTGCAAAAAGATTCACAATAGTTGCAATAGTCGCATCGTTGTCAACAAGCCAAAAATGGTGACCGAAACCATCGTTTGCAACAAAATCATATACCGGTTGTTGGGTAGAAACTATCGAAGATACAATTTCATCCAACTTTTTTACGGCAGGAAAGGCGAAAAAAACAGGTTCCATATTAGCATTGGTAATACGGACATGCTTCATACGGTCTTCCTCTTTGTCGCTGCGTGTTAATTCATGTTTCCGAATCACACCATTCAAATAGTCGTCAACAGAAGCGCAACCCACAATGCCATATTGGGTTCTGCCATCCATTGTCTGAGCATAAATATAAAGCGATTCCTTTGCATCCTTCACCAACCAGCCATGATTTCGCCAAAGATCGAGATTCTCAACTGCCTTTTGATAAACAGGTTCAGTATGTTCGTCTGTTCCAACCGGAAAATCAATTTCCGGTTTGATGATATGCAATAATGTATAAGGATTTCCCTCAGCTTCAACTCTGGCTTCATCCGAATTAAGCACATCATAAGGTCGTGAGGCAACCTTTGCCGCCAGCTCAATAGGTGGCCGAAGTCCTTTAAAAGGTTTTAAAATTGCCATAATTTAGTTTTGTGCTTCAAATTCCTTCATGGCATCAACCAAAACCTGCACACTTTCGATTGGCATTGCATTATATATCGAAGCCCTGAATCCTCCGACACTGCGATGACCTTCAATTCCAAGTATATTAAGGGCTTTTGCTTTTTCAATAAATGCTTTTTCAAGTGCCTCATATCCAGCGGCCATAACAAATGTGACATTCATACGCGAACGATCTTCAGGATCAGGTACAGGACAAGTGAACATTTTATTCCTGTCAATTTCATCATAAAGTAATGTCGCTTTTGCAATATTTTTCACTTCCATAGCTTTGATACCGCCATTCTCTTTAAGCCACAACAAGGTTTGAAGTGCGGCAAAAACCGGAAGACATGGAGGAGTATTGAACATTGACTTGGCATCAATATGAGTCTGGTAATTTATCATTGTAGGAATTGGCCTTCCCGATTTTCCTAAAGCATCTTTGCGGACAATCACCATAGTTACACCGGCAGGGGCAAGGTTTTTTTGTGCACCTGCATATATCAGGGTGTATTTCGAAATATCGATCGGACGGCTGAAAATATCGGAAGACATATCGGCTACCAACGGAACAGGAGAATCGATATCTTTATAAATCTGTGTTCCAAAAATGGTATTATTCGATGTAATATGCAGATAATCAATATCAGAAGGAATAACCACATTTTTGGGAATGTAATTGTAGTTTTTATCCTTGGAAGAAGCAACTTCAACAACTTCACCAAAAAACTTCGCCTCTTTGATTGCATTTGCTGCCCAAACACCTGTATTATAATAACCGGCTTTACTCTTAAGCAGGTTAAACGGAACCATAAAGAACTGCGAACTGGCTCCACCCTGAAGAAAGAGTACTTCGTAATCTTGTGGTACTTCGAGTAACTCTTTTACCAGCGAAATTGCCTGATCCATTACTGCAATAAACTCTTTACTACGGTGCGAGATTTCCATAACCGAAAGTGAAGTACCGGCAAAGTTAATGACTGCTTCAGCAGTTTTCTGAATGGTAAACTCAGGAAGAATAGATGGACCAGCGTAAAAATTATGCTTTTTCATTTGGAGAAAATTAAGAATGTATAAATATATAACTTGTTATAATTGTTTATATTACCATAAAAACGGCTTTCCCGTTTTCATTTGCAAATTTAACAGATTTGTCAGAAACATGACAAAGATCAATAAAAATAATTGACAGTTTAAAACTTGGCTTCTCTCCAAAAAGTTCTATTCCTGCCACAAAGACACAAAAGCACTACGATTCACTAAGTTTATTCCATTAGGCTTCAATACTTTGTGACCCTTTGTGTCTTCGAGTCTTGGTGGCATAGCATTTATTTTACAAATTATCGAAGCGGACATAAATTCAAATTATTGCCACTAAATAAAGGGCATCCTAACAATTTTGGCTTTTAACCTTTTGTTTCTGACAAGAATATAAATTTCGGAGCCAAATGAACTAAAATCTAAATTAACATAACCCATTCCGATTCCTTTCTCAAGAACAGGCGACTGAGTACCTGAGGTGACAATGCCAATCACCACTCCATTGGCATCAACAATCTCGTATCCATGCCTGGGAATGCCTCTGTCTATCATTTCAAATCCTTTCAACCGACGGGTTACACCTTCGTTTTTTTGCCTAAGAAGCAGATCCTTATCAATAAAATCTTTTGTTGCGGTAAATTTTGTTACCCAGCCAAGTCCCGCCTCAATCGGCGAAGTAGTATCATCTATATCGTTTCCGTAAAGGCAATAACCCATCTCAAGGCGAAGTGTATCACGAGCTCCAAGGCCAATAGGTTTAATACCTTCCTCTTTACCTGCTTCGAAAATTGCATCCCAAATAGGTTGAGCAAATTCATTATAAAAGTAGAGTTCAAAACCACCGGCACCGGTATATCCTGTAGCAGAGATTATTACATTTTCAATACCTGCAAATTTCCCAACTTTAAATGTGTAATATTTTATAGAGGAAAGATCTGTATCTGTCAGTTTTTGAAGAATAAGGCTTGCCTTTGGACCTTGCACAGCTAATTGGCATATTTTATCGGAAGCATTTTCCAATTCGGCACCTAAATCATTTTGAGAAACGAGCCAATCCCAGTCTTTTTTAATATTTGAAGCATTTACAACAAGCATATACTTCTGAGGTTCAAAATAGTAAACCAGTAAATCATCAACTATTCCACCTTTACCATTTGGGAAACACGAATATTGTGCCTGGCCCTGAAGTAAAACAGAGGCATCATTGGAAGTTACTTTTTGAATAAACGGTAAGGCATTTGGGCCTTTAACCCAAATCTCTCCCATGTGCGAAACATCGAAAACTCCAACACTGTTGCGAACGGTCAAATGCTCATCCTTAATTCCTGAGTACTCAACCGGCATTTCGAATCCTGCAAAATCAATAATTTTCGCATTTAATGATTTGTGCATCTCGTAAAAAGAAGTTCTTGTCATCTGTTATTTTTTATTATATTTGTATCACAAAATTAAATATTGAGAAGCGACAAAAAGCTGAAAAAACTCACATAGTTTTTAATAATAAATACTAATTTTGGTTTTTCAAATATTGATTACCATTAAATTCTGAAAAGGTCATGGCTTTAACCAATTTGAATTATCTGCAAACGATTACCGAGGGTGATACTGCCACAATGCGTGAAATAATAGATCTCTTTATTGAACAGGTTCCTGAATTTATTAGGAATCTCAAAATGCTCCTCGAAGAAAAGAGATATCCCGAACTTGGGAAAGAAGCCCATAAAGCAAAGTCCTCTGTCATGATTATGGGAATGGAAAACCTCGGCTACGATCTTAAGGCTCTTCAACTTGCAACAATAGCCGGGACTAAAGAAGAAACATATTCTCAGCACGTTAACCGATTTGAAAATGAATGTCTTGCTGCTGTTGAAGAGCTGAATCAGGCACTCAAAAAAATGAAATAATTCTGGTTATTTCGGCATCATTTTCATAACTTTTTCCGCGAATTGATATGTAGCTTTTGATACTTCGCCAACACTTTTTGAAGTGAGATTGCTTGCAATTACATGTGAGGCTGCTTCCGGAAAAGCAACTGCCATTTTTACAGCTTTGGGAGTACTTACCCTGTGGAACATTTTTAATGCTTCTTTCACTTCTACCGTTTGATCCTGATGTTGTTCGTCTTTATAATAATAACCTAAAAATAACGGACACTTCACTTTGGCGAAAACTTCGTCTTTCATTGTTACATCGAGTAGCTGTTGCAAGTAAACTGGTCCTTCAGCTCTGTAGCTGCAATACCAATATTTACAAATCTCGCCTAATGGATCGTCTTCCAAAACTCTGAAATTGCCACCAAAATTTATTCTTGCAATCTGTAATCCCCACGGTTTGGACAATAAAACTGAGGTCTTCTGTTTTATCCTGACATTAGGTGAGTAGAGAATTAGTGAATAAACCAATTCAGGAAAATCGGCAGCCAGCTTTATTGCCAGTGTGCCACCCGTTGAAGTTCCCATGATAATTATCTTCTTCCCAAGTTGTCCGGCAATCACCAATGCTTGTTTTGCTGATTCATAAAGACGGAATGGAGTCATGTCAATCAATGGATTATCAGTGATTAGACCATGGGCAGCAAGCCGTGCCAGATATGCATTGCACCCATATTTTTTAGGGAAATCTTCGTTTACCGGAAATCCTTCCATACGACTCGCAGAAAAGCCGTGCAAGTAAAGAAGAACATACTCGGTAGGAGCATGAACAGAATCATTAGCCCA
>CAILKW010000654.1 GCA_903834845.1 uncultured Bacteroidia bacterium
GCAAATTTTACCAGGGAACAGCTATTGAAACTGATCAATAACGAAACCATTGAAAAAAATATTGAAGAAAACTTCGTTTTTCCTGATTTGCCCAAGAAAAAAGAATTATTATGGAGCTTGTTGACATTTAGCGGTTATTTGACCACAATTCGAAAAACCGGTCGAAAAAGTTTTGAGTTGGCGATACCAAATTATGAAATTAAGACAGTTTTTCAGGATATTGTTTTGGACTGGCTTGATAATGAAGTGAAAATTAAGCAAATTTTGCTAACCGAAACAACAAAATATTTGATTAATAATGAAATAGAAAATTTTGAAAAAGGTTTCAAAGAAATCATCGGCGATACATTCAGCTATTTTGATACAAAAGGAGAACCCGAGAATGTTTACCCTGTGGAATTTAAAGAGCTATTCCACAGGGTGAACCAGTCTTATGTGCTTGGTTTGCTTGCGATAATTGGAGACGATTACATCATCAAGTCGAACAGGGAAAGTGGTGAAGGCCGATATGATATTATGCTGATACCCCACGACAAATCGAAATATGGGATTGTTATTGAGATTAAACAAATTACACGATACGCCAACGAAAACGAGGAGGATTTCTGTAACCGTATTGACAAAAAAATCCACGAGGCAAAGTCCCAAATTGACAAAAATGGCTACTATAAAGAATTGGTTGCCAATAAAATATCAAAAATAATCAAATTGCCAATCGTATTTGCCGGAAAAGTACCCTATATCATGACTTTAAAACCCGAATAAACAGACTATTCCAAATAAACAATCTTTGGGAATTCGCCACATACAATAAAATAGAACTTTTTAATTGAACTATTGTATTATTTATTACTTTTAAAACCTGAAAATTTGATGAGACCTGCCTTTACAATGCCTGAGTTTATGGAGTGTTGCTTTTAAGATGGTCTCGTAAAAAATTCAGTTTGGTACTTGTCGCACCGGATGGACAAGAAAGTAAGTATTCTTTTTCGGTCACAAAAATAATATTATGTATGTGACTGAAGTGGCGAAGCTGCGAAAGGCCAATAGAAACCGAGGCATTACCGAGCCACTTAACGCAAGAATCGTTACAACAAAAACCTCTTTCAAACTTTGTTTTACCCTGTGCAATCCATTGAATACAATACCTATCCATCCAATATAATAAATAACCACCATAAGCCATGATTAATACAAGCAAGATAAACCACCGTGGAGAAGACCGTTTGAAGATCGAATTTCCGTATAATGAGTCCATTGCCAATCAAGTAAGGCAAATCAAAGGATCGGCCTGGAGCAGGACACAGGTTGCCTGGCATATTCCGTTTACAGATGAAGCATTGGACGAATTGAAAAGGAGGTTACCAGACATTGAGTTGCCTCAAAATATAATAAAAAAGGCTGAGCCCGCTAAAGTTGAGCCAATTAAAGTTGAACCAATTAAAGTTGAGCCAATTAAAGTTGAGTCGGTCAAAGCAAAACCATTAACTGTAAAACCAATTGACCAAATACCAACAAAGCAAAAATCAACCGACACCAGAAACCTGATTAAAATTGATGTGATCGGCAGGAAGATATTGCTTAAAATGCCGAAGGACGAAAATGATATAAAGTTCATCAATACATTGAAATACAGCAAGTGGGACAAAAAAATGTTCATCTGGGAGATACCTAATTATCCGGGAAATCTCGACTTGATCAACGACCATTTCAAAGGCCGAAACCCTGAATTGGTAGTACACGATAAATTTGACATTAGCCTGAACAATGAAACCCGCACAGTTGGAAACAAAGAGTTATTGATCATCAAAACTAAGACAGGACGTCTGAGGTTGATTTTTGGATTCGATAAAGCCTTATTGACATTGATCAAAAAGTATCCCTATTACAGTTGGGATTCCAAAAACAAATGGTGGACAATACCTTTTTCAGAGATCTATCTGAACCAGATACAATCTTATGCTTTGGAGCAAGGGTTGAAAGTCAGTTATGAAGAAGAACCCGCAGGTGAAATGGGTGTAAAACGGATAAGTGCTTTCGATGTACCTAATTACAGGGAATGTCCCGAAGGGATGATCCTGAAACTGAAAGAAATCCGGTATAGCCCAAAGACGATAAAGGTTTATAAAGCTTTATTCGAGGAATTTATCAACTTTTATTACAAATACGACATCAACAAGATAGATGAAACACAGATAATCAGTTTCTTGCGATTTTTGGTGATCGACCGTAAAGTGTCAACTTCCTACCAAAACCAGTCCATAAATGCCATTAAATTCTATTACGAAAAAGTTCTTGGCGGTCAGCGGAAGTTTTACTTTGTTGACAGACCCAAAAAAGAGCGGACTTTGCCGACCGTTTTGAACGAAGACGAGGTTGTTCGTTTGTTTAAAAGTGTCGATAACATTAAGCATAAGTGCATGTTAATGCTTGCTTATTCGTCAGGGTTACGTTTGGGAGAAATTTTGCGGTTGCGATTAGTTGACATAGATCGTGAAAGGATGCAGATAAGGGTAGTGCAAAGCAAGGGAAGAAAAGACCGTTATGCCAAGCTTTCTGCAAAGTTTACCAAAGTTCTTGACCAATATTGTGATAAAGAACAGCCAAAAGACTTTGTATTTGAAGGGGCAAAGGGAGCCGAATACTCCCCAACAAGTTTGCAAAACATTATCAGGGCAGCAGCAGCAAAGGCAGGGATACAAAAACACACCACAATGCACACACTTAGACATACTTTTGCCACACACAGTCTGGAAAATGGGGTTGATCTGCGCTACATACAGAGTATGTTAGGACATGAAAGCAGTAAAACGACAGAGATATACACCCATATTACCACAAAAGGGTTCGATCAAATAAAAAGTCCTTTAGATAATTTGGATATTTGAAAAAAGTTGAAAAAAGACCAGTGAATAATTTGGATATTTAAAACAACAGTTTACCTTTGCATAATATTTCAGTAATAATGAAGAAATTTTGACCGATGGAAACAGACAACAAAAATGGAACATTTATGCCAATCAGGTTTACTGCATTGAATTTGAATTTATTAGTAAATACTATGCGGTATGACTAAGTCAGAAATAACCACCATAATGGTGGTTACACAGTCGTTAGGCAACATGCTAGAACGACCAATACGATTGATTTGTGATTGATAAAAATAAAAAAATATATATTTGAAAACCTTAAAATAAAAACTTAATGGAAAGTCTACGATTTGATTTATTTGTTGATCCCATGGAGAA
>CAILKW010000655.1 GCA_903834845.1 uncultured Bacteroidia bacterium
ATGATGTCTGCACTTTTTGTTTCATGGATTTCTTATAAGAATAAAACTGTTACCTAAAATTTAAATACTTAGAAAATATATGAAATTCTCTAATTTTATTCTAATATTGACTTTAGGGTTTTTATTTCTAAACAATGTACAATCGCTGTTTGCACAGAAGGAAAGATCAAATATACGAAAAGCAAATAACGGGGTTTATGTGATTGCTCATCGTGGAGCGCATATTGGTAATCCCGAAAATTCATTGGCAGCATATCAAAAAGCTATTGATTTTGGGTGCGATTTTGTTGAAATAGATGTCAGAACTACAAAGGACAACCAATTTGTAAGTATTCATAATACAACCATTGACACTTACGTTGATGGAGTACATGGAAAAGTGAGTGAATTTACTCTTGCCGAACTTAAATCTTTTGATATTGGGAGTAAGGTAGGTGTAGAATGGAAAGATACAAGCATACCAACTTTTGAAGAAATACTGAAGTTATGCAAGGGAAAAATAGGAATTTATCTTGATCTGAAAGCTGCCTCTATTCCGGCTTTAGTAGAAATTATTAAGAAATATGGGATGGAAACCGATATACTCTGGTATATTCCTGCTTCTTACATGAAAGAGATAAAAGAGCTTACTTATGTTTGTCCAAAGTGCGTTCCCATGCCTGATGTCGGCCATGAAACTAATATTGAGCCTTTTTTAAATCAGGTAAATGCTAAAATGTTGGCAACCGATATGGGAGAATTAACTGAAAATTTCGTTAAAATCGCGCATTTGCACCAAGTCTTGGTAACTGTGGACGAAAAAGAAGGTACACCTGCTGAATGGACTAAAATAATAGAATGGAAAACCGATGGGATTCAAACAGATCATCCAGACGAATTAATTTCTTTTTTAAAGAAACGATATCAAAGAGCGAAACGGTGAAACATGGCTTAAACCCGAATTTTTTCTCAAATAAATGCAATTTAGCTTCATAATATTTTGAGACATTTGCGGCGGATGGGAGACACTTTAAACTGGATACAGCATTAGATATTATTGCGGTAAACATTGAGAAATTGGTATATATGGATCAGAAAAGGAAATTTGCCTATTAAAATACCGGGTTAATTTGTAGTTTAAAAACGAGGATTCGTGACTGAGTTTATTGAAATTCACTAGTGAATCACTTTTCAATTCATTACTAAAAAAAATTGTAAAATGAATTTATTTTATAATTTTGCTTCAAATTAAAATAGGTAATAATGTCATATATTAAAGAAATTGAAATCAAGAATTTTCGCGGTTTTAAAGAGTTGAAGATCGAAAATTTCGGACAAATAAATTTGATTTTGGGTAGAAATAATTGCGGCAAAACTACTTTACTCGAAGGTTTATTTTTAACAATTGGTATTTCAAATCCTTTGTTGCTCGAAAATATTAACAAATTGCGTGGAATTGGTTATAAATCAGCCGATGATTTTAAATTCTTATTTCATAAATTGAGATTTGCAGATATTCCTTCTTTTAAAATGAAGTTCGAGGATAAATCTGAAAGAACATTAGAATTGCATCCGAGATATTTATTAGATAGTAAAACAGATAGTTTAAAAAATAACTCTGATTCAAATTTTTTATTATCTAATGTTTCAATGGCAGCCACACTGATCGAGGGGATTGATTTAAAATTTGGCATTAAAGAAAAACACTCCAAATTACGAAGTTTCATTAGTAGTTTTGTTGATTCAAAACAAGGAATAACCTTTAATCAAGCTAAGGGGTATCAAGAAAAATTGTTTGCTGTTTACAATTCATCTGATAATAAAGAAACTAACGCATTGCCAAGATATTCCGAAATTATCAAACGGAAAAAAGAAACTGTAGTTTTAGAAGCTATAAAAAAGTTTGAGCCTAAAATAAAAGCTATTTTTGCCCTACCGGATGGGCTATATTTTGATCATGAAGATTTTGAAGAGCGTATTCCAAGTAACTTGGCTGGAGACGGAGTAAGGCGTTTTTTAAATATTATTACCACAGTCGCCGAGCGTAATGAAAGCATTATCTTAATTGATGAAATTGAGAATGGATTACATTATTCAGCTCATAAATTGTTGTGGAAAAACTTATTGTCCATTTGTAAGGAAATGAATATTCAATTATTTATTTCTACTCATAGTTTAGAAACTATACAGCACTTTAAAGAAACATTAGAATTAGACGAGTTTACTGAAATGCGGGAGAAATCAAAGATATTCTCAATTATACATACCATTAAGCAAGGTATAAAAGCTCTAAACTATTCTTATGAAAGTTTTAAAGATGCTATTGAATTAAATAATGAAATACGTAATTGATTCTGCTATGAATGTAAGAATTTTTGTAGAAGGAGATGCGGATGTAAAATTTATCAAAGATGTAGTTGGGTATTTTTATGGTAAGCAATTGAATAATAATGATTTGAATTCAACAGGTGGTTGGGATAAAATCAAATCTCAGAAAAATGAAGGTGAATTAATTCGTAATAAGTTGCTTGAAAACGCTGATGGTAAAAACCTAATCATTTTTGACGCTGATAATGACTATAAAACAAGAAAAATTGAAATTGAAAAATGGAGGGACGTTTATAAGCTTGATTTTGAATTGTTCCTATTTCCAAACGATAAAGACAATGGAGAATTGGAAGACTTGCTTGAAAAAATAATTATTCCGGAAAATAAGCCAATTTTTGATTGTTGGGTGGAATACGAAAAATGTTTAGGAACATTCAGTGCTAAAAGAATACAACCGTTGACGATTCCGGCGAAAAAATCAAAGATTTATTCGTACGTGGAAACGCTCGTTGGAAGCTCAAATTCCGAAAAAGAAAAAATAAAGGACCGAAATAGAGATTTTTCAAATGAAGAACATTGGGCACTAAACTCAAAAGATTTAAATCCAATAAAAATGTTCTTAGACAAGTACCTGAAAGACATTCAATAAAATTGTCTGATGGTAATTTCGGAATTCCATAAATATGTTTACCTTCGTACCAATATTGCAGTAACATTAAAATATTTTTCAAGATGGGAATAGACAACAAAAATAGAAGAAATAGTATTATTGGCTTTTCTATATTGAATATGAGAATATTAGCAAATATTTTAGGTATTACTAAACCGGAAATAACCTCCATAGTGGTGGTTACACACTCGTTAGCCGTAATCAAATAAAACACGATGAAAAAATTTGATTTAAATATTGAAAAAATACTTGAAAACTGGGAAATCAAACATGCAATTAGAGAAATAATTGCAAATGCTATTGATGAACAGTTTTTGAGTAAAACTCAGGATATACAAATATTTAAAGATGAGCAAAATCAGTGGCATATTCGTGATTTTGGACGTGGCATAAAATATGACCATTTTACACAAAAAGAGAATGATGAGAAATTAAATGCACAAGGCATAATTGGCAAATTTGGTATTGGATTAAAAGACGCATTAGCGACATTTGAGCGACATAATATTCAAATTAAAATACTTTCAAAGTTCGGTGATATAGTTTTAGGGAAAACGCAAAAAACTGGTTTTGACGATTTAATTACATTACATGCTTATATATCAGAACCATCTAATTCAATTATGAATGGAACTGATTTTATAATGACTAATGTAACAGAAACAGATATTGTCCACGCTCAAAATTTCTTTTTGAAATTCTCAAAAGAAACACTAATTGAAGCAACCAAATATGGTGAAATATACAATAATTCTGGTGTTCAAGGTAATATTTACATTAATGGTGTATTAGTTGCGCAAGAAGATAATTTTCTATTTAGCTACAATATTACTTTCTTAAACGCTTCTATTAAAAAAGCACTTAACAGAGAAAGAACAAATGTTGGTAGAACTGCATATACAACTTCTGTAAAACAAATATTGTTAAATTGTCAAACCAAGGAAATTGCTCAGAAATTAGTTAGCGACTTTAAAGGGTTTTCTACTGGAACTCTTCATGATGAGTTAAAATGGATTGACGTTCAAGAATATGCTGTCAAATTATTAAATACTTTTGAGAAAGTTGTGTTTGTTACGACAGAGCAAATGATTAATGCAACAAATTTAATTGACGAAATTAAAACTGGTGGATTTGAAGTTGTTGCAATTCCTTCTAATTTGCAAGAAAAAATTCACAACCAAACTGACACAGACGGCGAAAAAATAAGAGATTTATCACAATATTCCAGTGAACGTTCTGAAAATTTTGAATTTAAGTTTGTCCCAATTGAACAATTGTCAAGTCAAGAAAAAGAATGTTTTTTGTCAATAAATGAAATTATGGAATTAATTGGTGGTAAACCATATGTTGTAAAAGAAATATTAGTTTCAGAAACAATGCAAAGAGATAATTATACATTCTCACCATCAGTTGGACTTTGGGACGGTTCAAGGATAATAATAAAACGAACTGAACTTAGAAATATTAGCGTATTATTTTCTACTTTTTTGCATGAGTTATCTCATGCTAAAAGTGGAGCATCAGACGTAACACGCCAATTTGAACAAGAATTATCAAATTTATTAGGTAAATTGGGCGATTTGTTATTAACTAATTATCGAGAGTTGAAAAAAAATAGTAACATTCCAAACGAAAAAGAAATAGAACAGAAGTATAAACAGTTATATCAAAGCAAAGTAAATGAATTGATTAATAATAATGCGCCAAAATTGCCAATATCATTGAATGAAAACGAGAAGAAAATAAAAGAAGAAATTCATTCAAATTATGAAAAGCAATTAAACCAGATTAAAAAGCAATATGAAAGTATAATTGCAGAAAAAGTTAAAGAAATAGAAGAGCTTAAATTAAAAAAAGGATTTTGGAATAAATTATTCAAATAAATATGCTACCAACTGAAATATTAAATCATTTTGATATGCTTAAACAACAGCCTAACAATGGAAAAATAAGTCCAAAAAGTTTAGGTGATTTACTGTTAAAAGATAGTCAAAAATATGTAGGAGTAGATTTAATGCAACTCAGTGCAATTTGCCGTAAATTTGTTAATGAAGGATTATTGATTTATGCTGGTTCGAATTCAACAAGTCCCCCTCTTTGTGAATGTTATTATTCATATAACGTTAATGAAAAATATGCTAACTATGGTTCTTACGATTTTTTAATAAATGGTTTTATTTCAATTCGTAATCATTTCACAAAATCTGTAAAACCTATAATTGTAACAAAATCAAACGGAGATGAAGATATAGGAACTGGTTTTATTATAAGTGATAATACTTTGGTAACTGCATTACATTGTATTGAAAACATGAAAAATATTAAAATTGAAGATAACAATAAAACACCTTTACAAGCTGAATTTTATATAAAACCAAAAAATCCGCAAACGGATATAGCTTACATAGTTTTTAAAGCTAAACCATTTGAAAATATACCACATTTTCAATTTGCAACTGGTAACATATTAGATGAGATTTTAACAATCGGATATCCGCCTATTGCGGGTTTTGACGCTTTTCAAATAGCAGAAACAGCGACAATCAATACAAAATCTTCAATTGGTAAAATTATAGGACAGGAAAATTCATATTTAGATAATCAGGAATTGTTGTTGATTAATGCAAGAGTAAAAGGTGGAAATAGTGGTGGTCCGATAATAAATAAATATGGTTTTATTGTTGGTATGCTAATTCAATTACCTTTCGACATATTTGACCCTAATAAATTAGATATTTTGGGTTATGGAATTGCAATTCCATCGGCTGAAATTACTAAAACTTTGGTAAATTTGGACGTGGTTACAATATCAGTTAAAAATAATGATAAAGGATTTTGCACAATAAACGATTGAAATATAATAAGATACGGCTAACATCGCATATAGCGGTCAGTGGCTGGTGGGTAGCTTGCTTCGTTTCGTTCGCTTCGCTCACTACACTACGCAAGCCACCCACCAGCCACCGCCGCATATGCGTTTTCGTTGAAGGCAATTAAATTAAAAAGTTGAAAAATTAATATTTAATAATATATGTTTGAATTGATTAGCTTTGTTGTATCAACTTTCATTGCACTTGCAGGAGTATATTACGCTTATCTCCAATATGAACATGCTATTTCAGAGAATAAGCAAGCAAAACTAGAAAAAGATGAAGTAAAGGACGAAAGCAAAATAGTAAATCGAAGCAATAACAGTATAAAATCAGAAAATATAGTTGAAAAGACTATTATAACAAATAAATATCAGGGAAATATTATTTCTGTTACAAAGTTATTGTCTGAAATTAGAGATTTAAGTCATGATGACTATAAAATCAAGGGATTTAATCTTTCATTAAATAACTATGATATTGATTTTAAAATTGATGATATTTCCGCAGTTGTTTCAGTTTTTCAGAGTGAAACAAATAAAATCAAGATATTGAAATTAATCTTGAATAAATACAAATTTGATGCAACAATAAGTGATATGTATGATATGATGTCAAATTTTGGTTCTGAAACATACAGAATGGAGATTCTAAAACTAACTTTGAATAAATACAAATTTGATGTAACAATAAGTGATATGTATGACATGATGTCAAATTTTGGTTCTGAAACATACAGAATGGAGATTCTAAAACTAACTTTGAATAAATACAAATTTGATGTAACAATAAGTGATATGTATGATATGATGTCAAATTTTGGTTCTGAAACATATAAGATGGGTATATTGAAAATCGTCTTAAGTAAGCAAAAATATGAAATTAATTTAAGATTTAAAGATGTGCATACTATGATGTCAAATTTTCAATCGGAAATATATAGACTGTCTGTTTTACAAGATGTATCCGATAAAATGTGTGAACCACTTACGGAAAAGGATAATAGAAAAATTATGGGTTACTTTTCCAGTGATTCTTATAAATTAAAAGCAAAATATATTTTGATGTATATGACTTAAAAAAATGCCTTCAACAAAAATATTGCCGAAAATGCCTTTTGCCCGAAACACTAAGCAAACGCTCAAAAGGCACTTCGTCAATATAAGTCGTTAGTGTCATTGTAAAGGATAGCATAACACTTGAATAGATATAAAAATATCGAACTAAGCAAGACAAAAAGAATTATACTAATGGCTGGCTGGTTTATAAGCAAAATGGTGACATATTGACTTACTTTTTCAAGAACGGAATAGTTTAAGCTGTAGGTACTTTTGTAAATTGACTTATGGACGGAGAATGGAAATTCTTTCGTGAGACGGAACAACTTTGTAAGATAGGGAACTTTAAAAACGGAAAGAAAAACTGGTCGTGGATTCGGTATGATAAATACGACACAATAGATTATCATGAATACTTTGATAATGACAAAATAATCCAAAAGTAATGTTGAAGCAGTTGTAAAACAATTTAGGTCTTACACTACACCTTTATTGAATAAGGCATTGCAGCGAACTTTCGGATTGCAAACGTGGAAAAGGTTCAGTTCAATTTAAATAGCCAATAGTTAATATCGATCTTATGTTTCTCGGGTTTCTGTTTCAATTCCTGCATTCTGGCCAGCTTAGACCTCGGTTTCGGTGGACAGGAAATCGCTGGCAATCCCTTACTTCTGCTAAACTCATCCGTTAGCCCCAACCGTATAAAAACCTTCACTGTTCCATAAAAAAATACAAAAGATATTTGTTTTTATTGCCTAAGTTGGTAACTTTGCAATAAAAAATGCCTACAATAAAAATCATTGATTCTGTAAAGATCGATTTATATTCGAGAGAGCATCCACCTCCTCATTTTCATGCTATTTATGCCGATTTTGAAGCTCTGATTACCATCCGGAATTTTGAAATTTATGCAGGCAAACTTCCAAAACCGCAATTAAACAAAGTGATTAATTGGGCCTTGGAAAATCAAGAGATGCTATTTGACAATTTTAAACGATTAAATCCGATATTATGAGAAAGAGTGTTAAAATACCAAGGATTTTAAAAATTGATAAAATCGATGGGCTTAAAATATATGTAATCTTCAATAATGGTGAAACTCGATTATTGGATTTTGACAAAATACTAAACGGCTGGGACATAAAGAAATCAGATGCTGAGTATAAATTGTTTGATTTATCTGAGATTAAAAAGGTTAAACTTCGCAATCAGACTCTTTCATGGGATAATTTGACCGTAAAATTGATTGACGAAAAAGGACAAGAAAAGGAATATCCCTACGAGATTGGTCCGGATATATTATATGGACTAAGCCTGGATTCAGACATTCGGACACAAGGATTTGGGGATATTGTTCGTAGGGCAAGGATCAAAGCCGGATTAACTCAGGATGAATTAGCACATAGAGCTGGGACAACTAGATTCTACATATCCAGATTTGAAAACAACAAATCAGATATTGAATTATCGACTTTTAAGAGAATAATTGAATCTGGACTTGGAAAACGATTAAACTTGGAAATAAAATAAAACGGAAGGTGCTAACACACTGTCAAAAAACATTGGGGGTTTAGTGGTTCGGTAGTGTCACAGCCCTCAGCAAGCTTTGTATGAGTTGAAAGGCTCACAAGTTCCGAAACCTCACCGTTTTTTACAGCTGTTCGTTATGCGGCATGTATTAAAGAATAGAAACATTTTGAGTGTTCACAAAAAGTATATACCTTTGTGGAATAAATAAAGGAAAAATATGAAAACACTCTCCCTTAAATTAGATGACTCGGTTTTTTCTGAAACCGAACAATTAATCGCGCATATTAAAAAATCCCGCAACAGGTACATTAATGAGGCTCTGGAATTTTATAATAAAATCCAAAAGCGAAAACTCTTAGCTTCAAAATTGGAGAAGGAATCAAAACTTGTTGAAGAAGAATCTTTAGCGATATTGCATGAATTTGAAAGGATTGATAATGAAGGCTAAGCAATTTGAAATATGGATCGCAGATTTGAACCCCACATTAGGAACCGAACCTGAGAAAGTACAGCCTATAATCATTGTTCAAACTGACCTACTAAATAAATATCATGCATCTTCAATAATTTGACCCATAACGACTAACGTCCAAAAGGGGAGTGAGATTTTAAGAGTGCATTTGAAAAAGGGAAGTAGCGGATTGGATGAAGCCTGCGATATTATGATTGATCAGGTTCGTGCTATCGATAATAAAAGACTAATAAAAAAAGTGGGTAGTGCTTCTCAAGAGATAACAGGAAAGATTAAGGAGAATATGAAAATCGTCTTAGACCTGGAATAATACACGCCGCATAACACGCTGCTACACTCAACATATTATATGCTTTGGTTCTTAGCAAAGATTAGCTCGTTGCTGTGCTTAGCTGGCATCCGTTTTTTTGGGGTCATCGTAAAATATACCGGATCAAATAAATACACATAAAAATATCGAATTATGTTATGCAAAAAGAATCATACAAACCAACAGCAGGTTTATTGGCAAACCGATTATATATTGACCTACTTTTTCAAAAACGGAATAGTTTAAGCAGTAGGTCATTTTTGTAAATGGACTTATGGAAGGAGAATGGAAATTCTTCCGCGAAACAGAGCAACTTTGCCAAATAGGAACCTTCAAAAACGGAAAGTTCTGTTCAATTTCCTCTCTTTAAAAACCAAATCCAATTGGCTGATAGAGTTGAAATAGAGCACAGAATATAAAAAAATTACAAACCAAATAAATGGTTTCTATGAATCTTATAGAATATAAACAACGAAACACTAACATACGCTTTATCCAATAAGGGTTTTCAAAAAACAAGTGATAATGTAGTTATTGAAATAACCCAACATACCGGTTTGAATCAATAATGATGGTTGTTTGTTAGCAGACGGTATTACATAGTGCCTTGTCAATAAGTGCAGATTATAGCACTTCAAAAAGAAAGCTTCCACCATTGACTGATGAAAGCTTTCTTTTATGCAGGAATTCTAAACCAGGTCTTATCCTATAAATTCTCTCCCTTTTTGTCCAGAATCAGGATGGAGTTCACAACAATCTCAGATACAAAGTGCGTTTCGCCGTTTTTATCCTCATACGAGCGGTTAGTCAGTTTTCCTTCGATGGCTACCTCAGATCCTTTTTTCAAGTATTTTTCTGCAATTTCAGCCTGCTTTCCCCATGCAACTAATTTATGCCATGTGGTTTCTGACTTTTTGTTCCCATCGTGGTCGCGATAGTTCTCGTTTGTTGCTACGGAGAAATTGGCTACTGATTTTTCGCCGTCCAACTTTCTCATTTTTGGGTTGTCTCCCAAATGGCCGATAAGCCTGACACTGTTTCTTAATGCATTCATGGTTTCTGTTTTTAAATAATTAATAAAACGAAAAATTTATAGCACAAAGATATATCGGTCTTAAAGGGACATTCGGATGTTAACCGGATGCTTCCGTTTACAAACGAAAATAACCGGATATAACCGGATAAAATCGGATATATTTTTGTATATTAGCGGAATAAAACAAACATGAATATTTTAAAATTTTTGTGTTATGAATGATCGAAAATGTTTGGAATGTAATGAGCCGCTCAGAGGACGAGCCGACCAAAAGTTTTGTAATGATCAATGCCGCAGTGCATACAACAATCGGCAATTAGTTGATTCAAATAGTGTTATGAGAACAATTAACCGGATTCTGAAAAAGAACTATTTCATCCTCACCGCAATGAATCCCGAGGGAAAAACTACAGCCTTAAAAACCGACTTGCAGAAAAAAGGTTTTCGTTTCGACTATTTTACAAACCTCTATACAACCAAGACCAATCGAATCTACTATTTTTGTTACGATCAAGGCTATAGCGAACTGGAAAACAATAAGGTTATTCTTGTCAGGCGCGACATGAACGGAGATCTTACCGCACTGAAAAACTGAAAGTGAAAATCGGATTTCGATTTTGCCACAGGATTCTACCAGTTATTGTTCAAAAAAGAACCCCATTGATCCGCGTAAAAATTGGAATCAATAGGGTTAAATTTTGAAAACCACAGTAAAATTTAGGCTTTGTTTTGCCTTATACCATTTATAAAGTTAATGCTAAATCATTAATCTTCATTATTTTGGTACTATTTTTCGGAAATGCAATATAAAGACTTAAAGCCTCTTAAAAACAGGTCGTTGCCAACAATAACAGGTGAAGCATGAAAAGTGTCATCCAATACATTACTTGATAAAAGTGAAAATTCGTTGCCAGCCTTTATTACATCAACAATACCGGTTGCTGCTACGTAGATTTTACCATTATTACCTGTCGGAGAGGAGAAGATATTAGTAATTCCATCAAGTTTCTGATTGCTGTAAATAACTTTTCCGTCTTTTGCATTCAAACAGGTAATAATTCCATTGTTACCCTTCAGAAAATACAATTTTCCGTCCATCAGAACTCCACTTGGGGTATAAGGTGCATCCTGATTGTATTCCCAAAGTATAGCACTGCTTCCGGTAAGGTCACCTTTGGCATTTGCCAGGTCTATTGCTTTTATAGCGTTTCCACGAAATCCGCTCAAAAGATAAAGAATACCATCGGCGTACATTGGATTTGGAATTACATTTTTGGTCATTCCTGCACATTCCCAGATGATTTCACCGGTTTCGGTATCGTAGCTTCTTACTTTGTTGGTTGCACTTGTAATCAACTGTGCCTTTCCACCAACTTCAACAACTAACGGAGTTGCCCATGAAGTGATTTCTTCCCGCTCTTTGGTCCATGCTTCAGCTCCCGTTTTTTTGTTCAAGGCATACAAGAATGATTTTCCCTGATGATCCCATTGAATAAAAATTTTGTCCTTATAAATTGCTGGTGAGCTGCCTTCTCCAAAGCTTGCAACTATATCCATCTGCCCAAAATTACGCTCCCATTTAATATTTCCTTTAAAATCGAGGCAGAACAAACCCCGTGAACCAAAAAAGGCATAGATATTTTCACCATCGGTAATCGGCGAATTTGATGCCCAACTTCCCAGATCATGTGTACGTTCGATTGGTAATTGTTCCTTCACAACTGTTTGCCACATTATCTTTCCGGTTGTCTTGTCTAACGAAATTACCTTAAACTGATGAATAAACTCGGTTGAATTTTTTGCCATTGGACTTGCTTGAGCAGCAGCTCCCGTAGTTTCAGGTTTTTTGTCGGTTACAACTGCAGTTTGAACGATGATCTGGTTTCCCCATATAATCGGTGTGGCATGTCCTTTCCCGGGAATTTCAGTTTTCCATTTGATGTTTTTGGTTTCACTGAATTCAACAGGTGTGTTACCTCCGGAAACCATGCCGGTATTTTGATAACCTCGCCATTGAGGCCAGTTCAAAGTGAATGTAGATTTTTCCTGTGCGTGAATTACGGGTGATGAAACAGAAAAGAATAAGATTACCCAAAACGATCGGGCGACTAACCTGGGAAGAGAATTTTTCATAACTATTAATTTTTAGTTTAATATACAATACTTATTTTTGCAATAAATTGATGAAAGAATTTCTTAGACTTTTAAAAGCCCAAAGCGTTTAAAATTGACCCATTAAAATAATATTCTTACGAATCCACGTGTTACAAAAGTGAAACCCTCACAAAACTATACACTTCAGATCACTTTTAGTAATGGTGAAGTGAAGGATTTTGATGTGAAACCATATTTAGGAATTGGAATATTTAGGGAATTACAGGATTTAGGTGTTTTCAACTCCGTAAAACCCTTTCTGGGAAGCGTACAGTGGTCTAATGGTGTTGACCTTTGTCCTGATACTTTATATTTGGGCAGTGAATGGAGTTCTTGAAATAACATAATACCCGTCAGGTTTTGGAAACCTGACGGGTATTATAGCCAAAATATGATATTTCTGAAACGTCTTTTATTTTAAAACTTCCACCGTCTATTTTACATTTATTTTGAATGACCACGCATAGCTGCACGAAGTTGGTCTTGCTTTCTGTCGTGGATAGTTTATTGTTAATCCATTGGTTTCGTCCCATTTCCATTTAAGATCGCCCGGCACGCCAAGCATTGTAATCTTAGAACCCTCAACAGGTTTTACCGATTTGAGTTTAAACTCTTCACCTTGCCATTTCAGGAAGATAGCATATACATTGTTTCCTTTAGAAGTAAAACACGCATCTCCCTCAAGCTGAACTTTCCAGAAACGGGTTCCATAGATAGCTTCTCCATTTGTCTTGAGCCACTCACCCAATTTCAACAATGGGTATTGTTCATAATCTGGAATTGCACCGGCAGCAGTTGGGCCAACATTAATATCGAAATTACCATTTTGGCTCACCCCTTTTATCACCTTGTCAATAAACTGCTTAGGCGACAGGCAATCTTCTTGGTCTGTATCCTTATTATATCCAAATGTTTTTGCGATTCCCTGCCAGTACGACCATTTGTGCGTCAGCGAACCCTCATTACCCTTCTCAAAATCATATTCCACATTATACAAATCGCCACGTTTTCCACGCTCTTCCTTTCCAAACCTGTCGTTGACAAAAACCTCTTGATTTCGTTTGGCAGCTTCGTTGTAAAAGTAGGCCACAACCTCTTTCATTTTCCAGAACGATTCGGGATGATCCCATTC
Source organism: uncultured Bacteroidia bacterium (assembly GCA_903834845.1). GTDB lineage: Bacteria > Bacteroidota > Bacteroidia > Bacteroidales > Prolixibacteraceae > JAAFHB01. The sequence continues at coordinate 13,540 of CAILKW010000655.1, forward strand.
TCCATCGAAGTAGAAGAAGTCGGGGTGGTACAAATCAATGAGTTCTTTTATCTGTGGAATCATAAAATCATCAACATAGTTATTTACCTTTTTCAATCCTGCGTAAGGAATATCTTTTCCTGTGTATAAAGGGTTATACCACTCATAAAGTGAGTAGTACAATCCTACTTTTAAGTTTTCTTTTCTTCCGGCTTCAAAAAACTTACCGAGCAGATCTTTTTGCGGTCCCATTTTCATTGCGTTACGATCGGTGTATTTCGTTGGCCACAAACAGAATCCGTCGTGGTGCTTCGAGGTAATAAAAATGTAATTTGCACCCATGTTTTTTGCGAATTTTGCCCAACTTGACGGATCGTAATTTTCGGCTTTCCATTTAGGGATAAAATCATCGTAAACAAAGTTTGCACCGTAATTCTCACTGTGATAAGCCACCGTAGGATTACCCTTTTGCTTCATCCTGTTTCCGTACCATTCGGCATACGAAATCCCTTTTTCGCGTGGTGCCCATGCCGGGACAGAGTAAACGCCCCAGTGCATACTTAATCCGATTTTAGCGTCATCGTACCATGATGGCATTTTGTGACTGTCGAGAGATTCCCATGTAGCCTTGTAAGGCCCCTGTGCCGAAACCCAATTCAAAGTCATAATACTAATAATCAAACAAATAAATAATAGTTTTAAACGCATAGCTGTAAATTTTAATTTTTAAAAACAGTATTTAATCCCAAAAATACGAAATCTTGAAATATAATACAAAATGCGTTAATCACGAATAAAGAGATTAAACCTTTTAGTTATTTTCAATCTAACAAATAAAATCCATTCTGATGAGAAAGGCTCTCTTATTGACTCTATTGGTTTTTTCAGTCACTCTGTGTTTTGCACAGAAGGCATTTAACAACTCAGAACTTGAAACTAAGCTATTTAAGCCATATACCAGCTATTTTGGAATTGATCGTGAATGGGTTTATACCCATCTGAATAAATCAGCCTATCTTCAGGGTGATGATATCTGGTTCACTTCTTATGTGGTAAACCCGGCAAACCGAAAATTAAATTTTGCAACATCAAAGCTTTATGTAGAGCTATGGTCGCCTGAAAAAAAAATGATCTCCCGGAAGATCTTGTTGGTAAATGCCGGTACTGCAAATCACTATATCCACCTTGGTGACTCATTGTCGCCTGGTACTTACTGTTTCAGGGCATACACAAGCTGGATGCAAAATTTTTATCAGGAAAACGACCTGAACACTTACATTAAGGTAATTGGCAAGGATAAAACCACGGAAGCTAATTTGGAAGCCAATCGAAAAACTAAAACTTCCGACATAAAGTCAATAAAAAATTCGGTTCTTGTTTATGAGGCTCGTACGGATTACGATATTCAGTTTTTACCTGAGAGTGGCACCTTTCTCGAAGGTGTTTATAATGTTTTAGGCATCAAAGCAACAGACTCTAACGGAAAGGGTGTAATAGTAACAGGTAATATATATTCCGCTGATAGACAGGAAATTACTTCCTTTGCAACCAATGAATACGGTATGAATAGTATCACTATTCCAGAGGTAACAAAGGAACAATATCTTGTTAAAGTAATCCTCCCCGATAGTACGACCCGAGATTTTCAACTTCCAAAAGCAGAGTCACAAGGTGTGATAATTCTTGTAAATACTTTCAGGTCTGATGAGGTATGGTTTAGCTTACAAACCAATGAGACAACACGACAGCTAAATAAATCTTATACTGTAATGATACATGCCAACGGCATTTTATTCAACACTTATCATGTCGCTTTCTCAAAGACGAATGCTGTCCTTTTCAAGATAAAGAAAAAAGATATTGAGGGCGGAATTATCTATGCTACCGTTTTTGACGAGAATATGACTCCGGTAGCAGAGCGTGTCTTTTTTAACCGGTTACCCGAATTCAGAGGAAATCTTTCCCTAAATGCTGAGGCTATGGAAAAAGATACTGTTAATCTGAAAGTTGTAATAAAAGACTCTCTTGATGTGACACAGTTTTCAAAACTGAGTATTTCCGTTCTACCTGATGGGACACTTTTGAACCAATTCGATAACAGCCTCCTTTCTGAATCTATTCTGCGTCCTGCTCTGTATGGAAACATTGAAAACCCAAATTACTATTTTGATAAAACTGATTTTGAGCACTCTAAAGCCATAGATAACTTACTTTTAACTCAGGGTTGGCGCAAATATGACTGGCCTGCAATTTTGAAAGATACTATACATAAATTTGCATTTCCGATCGAAAATGGTTATGCTATTGAAGGAAAAGTAAAAAATTGGTTGAAAAACAAGCCTGAGTTGAAAAGTATAATCACCTTGCTATCTCCCGCAAACGGCATATTTTTACTGACATCAGTTGACAGTTTGGGTTCTTTTAAATTCGACAATGTTTATCTAAAAGATTCAACATGGATTATTGCAGCCGCATCAAGCGCGAAGGGTGTAAATTGGAATCGTGTTCTACAAATATCTATACCTGAATTTTTTACCGGCATCCCTGATTTTCCGGCTATTCTTACATTTCCTGAAAAGAACAAGGAGATATTTAGTGCAATTCCTCAGTTTATTAAAGGAGAAATCCTACTGGAAGAGATTGTTGTTACAGCTAAGAAAAAGAACCCTTTTGAAGATAACATTAATATCAGCATGATGGATCGTACTCTTGAAATAACCGCGGAAAACTATAACAAGTTTAGTAACATTGAAATGCTTCTTATGATGCAATTTAATATCAGAACTGAAAGAACTCAGGATGGTGAATACCATTTTAATATGGGCAGAGGAAACTCTTCTTTTTCGGGGACAGCAAGCGAACCTATTATGATGATTGATGGAATGAAGGTAAGAGATCCTCATGAGATACTTAATTTTCCGTTAGAATTAGTTGAAGCTGTTGCAGTTAACAAAAGTGGATTGGGAGGGGGTATGGAAGGTTCGGCAGGAACTATTGCAATTAAATCACGTACAACTCCACTCTTTGTAAATAATAGTGAAGCGACCAATATAAAGAGGTTAATGGTAAAAGGCTATGCTGCACCCGCAAAATTTTTTGTGCCTAAATACATTATTTATCCCGGAAGAAGCGAATATTCAAAATATGCAACTATCTTCTGGAAGCCTGATCTTTTAATTGATAAAAACAACATTGGCTCATTCCGATGTTTTGTACCCAACGAGATAAAAACCGTAAACATTCGCGTGGAAGGTATTTCCTTTAATGGTAAAGTCTTTTTGCATGAGCAAAACATAGCTCTTCCAGGGCGAAATTAGTTCTGAATCTTCGATTTAGATTGAACAGAATCTAAATAATATCAATATAGTATAGGCATAATTTTGGGTTCACTTAATAACATTCCAGGCTTTTCGCTTCTGATTTCTTCAATGGCATTTTCAATCTGCCCAAGAGTACATGGCATAGTAGCAACCGAGAAAACGGCTTTTTCACCCGAGTGCCTGTTATGGCTGACCGTTTCTATATTTATTTCCTGCTTCCCGATGGCGGTAGCAATAAATCCTGTTGTACCAGGAAAATTCCCGGTATGGAAAGTGATCAGATAAGGAAAAACGAACTGCCTTGCATCGGCCAAATTGCGTTGCTCCTTTGCTCTGATATTCTGTGCTTTGTCACCATATCTGGCAATGAAAACAATGTCAGAAACAATTGACATAGCTGTTTCGGTTGACCCCGCACCTTTACCCACCAAAAAATGAATTCCAGAATATTTGTTGTTGATACGTACGGCATTTGTGGTTCCGCTAACCTCCGAAAGAAAGTTACTGTTTTTTACCAACATAGGCCGAACTGTAGCATAGATATCACCGTTCACTTTCTTTGCGTAACAAATAAGCTTGATTTTTGCACCTATTTCGCTGGCAAAATCAATATCTTCTTTGGTGATATTTTCAATTCCTGAAATAGAAAGGTCTTCTTTCGATACATCAATCCCGAAGGCCAGTTTGATTAGCAGGATTAATTTATGTCCCGCATCACCTCCATTAATATCGAGCAATGGATCAGCCTCAGCATAGCCACTTTCCTGTGCCATTCTCAGTGCTTCACTGAACTCTAATTTTTCATTCTGCATTTGAGTGAGAATGTAATTACTGGTTCCATTCATTATTCCGGAAACAGAAAGTATTTTGTCGCCGGTAAAACTCTCCTGAATGGTTTTTATTATGGGTATTGCGCCACAAACTGCAGCTTCAAAACCAATTTTTAAATTTCTTGTTTCGGCTGTTTCAAAAATTGTTTTTCCTCTTTCAGCCAGAAGGGATTTATTGGCGGTGACCAAATGCTTACCGGAATTGAGTATGTCGAGACAAAGATTGTAAACAAAATCGCTCTTACCGCCAATTGTTTCAACTACCAAATCAATCTCTTTTGACGAAATAATATCCTGAATAAATTGATTGGCTTCAATGCCTGAAAGGTCATTACCATCGCCGCAAAACAAACTTAGAGGAAGATTAAACCGTTCCGCAGCTTTCGCAGGACATAGTTCGACAATTTTTTTAAGCACAATTTTGGTATTGGCTCTACTCGTCAGGTCATCATTTATTTCGGTTATGATCTTTGCTACACCCCCGCCAACTGTTCCGCAGCCAAATATGGCTATATTTAAAGTCTCCATTAAAAATTAATTGAAAATTTGGACAATATAAGGATTTTTTAAAAAATAGCAATTCTTATTTTTTTCCAATCCTGAAAAGGGACGATTCGTTTCGGATTATGATTGAGTTTTGAGCAATTGCCGGTGTGGCATAAATCTCTCCGGGCAAAATGTTCTCTCCAATAATTTCGAGGGTCCGACCCGCCTTTAAAACAAGTGTTTCCCCTTTGATTGAGGTGATATAAACGTATCCTCCGGCAAAAACAGGCGAGGAATGATACTTATTTTTCAATTTTTGAGAATATAAGGTGGCTCCTGTTTTAGCCTCGATTACAATGAGGGTATTTTTACTGTCAACAGTGTAGATCAGACCATCTTTAATCAGTGGTGTAAGCAATTGCAGGATAGGTGATTTTATCCTCCAAAGGATTTTCGTTCGTGTTACGTCACCTGCACCTTTGGGATCCACAGCAAACAATTCAACATATTTCTCGCCTTCTGGTGGCGTGACAAAACTTGTATAAAAAAAGACAATTCCGTCTTCGGTAAAAGGCATTGATATAGTGGAATCCTCACCCTGGATAACCCTCCAGCGTTCCTTACCTGTTTCAACTTCATAAGCTATACAAACGGCAGATCCATTTGATATCAGAAGATCTGTTCCATCAATATTTATAACTATTGGTGTGATATAAGCCTTTTTCCCGATCGGCAAAAGCGGGTCATAACATTCTTTTGGACGATCAGTTCTCCATATTGTTTCACCAGTTTTCTTATTCAAAGCAACAATGTATTGTTGATCAGTACCTTCATAATGAACAATCAAAAAATCTTTATAAAGAATAGGTGATGCTCCTGTTCCCTGAACGTGTTCCACAACCATATCTTCTCTTTTCCAAACAACCAAACCATCGTCAGTATTGATACAAGCTGTTCCGGAACTTCCAAAGTTAAGATATACAAAACCTTTCTCAATAGATGGTGTCGGAGTGGCATAAGTATTAATCGAATGTTTCTTGTAAATGGTATCATGTTTAAATAGCAAAATATCAAAAAGTATTTGACCTGTATTAATATCAACACAAATTGCGGACATCTCTTTCCCATTAACAGTCGCCGTTGTCAACCAAATCTGATCCCCATAAACAACAGGTGAGGACCATCCTTTACCTCTTATCTCAGTTTTCCAGATGATATTCGTTGTATCCTTCCAAACAACAGGAACTTGGTTTTCTGACGATATTCCATCCAGATTATTACCTCTGAAATGTGTCCAGTTACTTTCCTGAGCGATGGAAGGTTTTTGCCCAAAAAGGAAAATCACGGAAAGGGTTAAAATCTGCAATAACAGTCTGAATTTTTTCATAAAATCTAATGTTTATATGTAAGAATAATGATAAATGTATTGATAGTATATTATAGATATTCAAGTGTTTGCTTTCGTGAATATTACAGTCCTGGAGCTTTAAAATTCTTCGAAGCGTCATCAAGTACCAGAACCCAGTCATTTCCACGTCCTTTTGTTGGTGTCGAAAATTGCTTGGTTCCGGTTCCCGGAATATTTCCGATTGCCTTAGCTTCTCCATTGTGTGGATTGTACCACCAGGCATTAATGATTTTCGCACCGATTTTATCTAACTGAATTATGGCATCCCAACCTGTTGGAAAATAAACCATTGCATAACCATCGCCTCTGGTTGCAACAACATAATCTGTTTCAGGGAAATAGGCCGGAACTATTAATGACTGATCGGGTACGCGTGAGGTAAAAGGCCGGGATTCAATCAATCGTCTTGCATAAATGAGATCAGATGCTCCCGGAAGATCAAGCACATCGTACCAGTTGTGGCGTGCCAGACCAACCGGTTCACGTTCGGGAGTTAACATTTGCCAAATCGGATGACAGCCGTAAGTATGTCCAAAACCTCCGCTAAAGAGATTCCAATACATAGCCTGACGCACATCGGCATCATCAAACCAACCTAATATTTCAGGTTTCCATCCAACAGGATGATCTTCGTAACGGGGTTCGCCATCGAAACAGGGCTTAACAGGTTTTAATTCATAATCGCGTGAAACTATACGTTTGTAAATGGCGTAACTACGTTGACCATGTCCTGTTTGGCACATATTGAAATCAAGCCAATCGCTATCCTGAAACCATTCCGAAGAGCTACGTTCTCCCCAGGGATGAAAAGTAATCAGGTGGTTTTTATCTGCCGATTTTATCCCCACGGCAATGGCTTCCCAAATCTCTTTGTTTTTACCACCGCCATCGCGATCGCCGCCATTGATCCAAATAATATTGGGAAAGTCTTTGTAACGATTGCCGATCCATTTTCCATATTTGAATCCATCTTCTTTATTGAAAATAATTGGACCTTTACCCCATTGCTTATCAACTTTATCGCCCCAGGTGGGAAGCAATCCTATGAATATCCCTTTATCGGAAGCTTTTTTGATCACCCAGTCAACATGGGCAAAATAAGACTCATTAGGCTTTAGAGGATCATTATCAATCAATGGTTTGTTTCCTTCGGCGTTTGGAGTATTCAATCCGTCAAGCTCAGCCAATGCAACCGCCTGTATAACAGTAAAACCCTTTTCACGACGATTTTCAAGATATTTTTCAGTATCGGGTTTATTCAAACGATGAAAAAGTTCCCATCCGGTATCACCCAAATAAAAAAACGGCTTCCCATCTTCAAAAATAAGAAACCTTTTGTTTTCTGAAATCTTCAGTTTCCCATGTTTAAAATCAACAGAAGATCCTTGCCATTTTTTTTCCTGACCAAAAGAATTTATAATTGAAAAAGACACAAATAAAGAAAGAATTGTAAATATTTTCATTGTATTGGTATTTAAATAGTTAATTAAATTCAAGCTCAAGGTCTTTAAGATCATCAATTACAACATCGGCTCCGGCTTCCCAAAGAAAATGATCATCAAGTATGCCCGTATTTACTGCTACTGTATATATTCCGGCAGCTTTGGCCGATTGTATTCCCAAAGGTGCATTCTCAATCACAACTACTTGATCTGCTTTTAATCCTGATTTATCCAAAGCTCTCAGATAAGGTTCAGGATGAGGTTTGCCATGTGTGACATCTTTGCCCGTAATTATCCGATCTGACGAAATAAGTCCTTTAAAATCACGTAGTAAAGCTTCAAGAAATTTATCTTGCGAAGATCCTGTTACAACCCATATAGCAAAACCTTGTTTTTTAAGATTTTCCATCAATGATTTTGCACTTTTGAAAGGAATGGCATCAGGGTATTCAGAAATTATTTCAGTTTTTCTTGAGTAAATCTGCTCTACTTCAACATCAGTTGCATTTCTTTGCACATTCTCCTGAAAAACCAGATTTATAGTTGCGGAAGCTGTCCTTCCTTCGTTGTGATAAACCATTACAGGAGGGAAATCAATTCCGAAGTGGCTAAATGCACTACTCCACGCTTCGGCATGATAACCCATTGAATCATACAGAACTCCATCCATATCAAAGAAAACACCCTTCTTGTTGTGAAAAGTCTTATTTAACGAACTGATTTTGTCAACCATCTTTTGAATTTAATTATCCAAATTAATCTTGCAAAGTTCTAAAATTATTTTTCATTTGTCAGCATAAACAAATCAAATATAAATTTGCAGTCTTAAGGTTATTGTTAAGTTTTGAATAATTTTGTTATTCCAAACTCAAATATCTAAAGATGAAAGGATTATTAAAAGTAAGCGTTCGTATTTTTATTGCAGTGATTGCCATTTTGCTGATCGGAATTCTTGTTTTCAATTTGGCTTATGGTTTTATCAACTATCGGGCAAAATTACATCTGGCTGAGGCTAAAGTATTGAACTACAATAATTATAGGTACAGAGACCTGAATAAACACGGTCGTCTTGATGTTTACGAAGATAGTACAAAAAGCATAGAAGAACGTGTATCTGACTTACTTCAACAAATGAACTTAGTTGAAAAAGTGGGTTTGATGTGGCCTCCGCCAATAGGTGTGGGAAATGATGGGGAATTGTTGGGAAAACCATCAATATTTTCCTTCTTTTCAACTTACGATATCCTAATCAACAAATGTATAACTCATTACAACCTTTTTACGATACCAAAAAGTGAGAAACTCGCCGAATGGTACAACAATCTTCAGAAACTTGCAGAGCAAACCAGATTAGTATAATACTCCCCAAAATTTGGACCACCGGTTAAGTTGAAAAACATTAATTTTACCAGTATGAGCAAGAGCAGAAAAGTATTTACAGGGTCATTTAAGTCCCAGGTATCCATTGAATCGATCAAGGAGAGACGTTGCCAGAGTTGGCGAAACGGTTTGATTTG
>CAILKW010000656.1 GCA_903834845.1 uncultured Bacteroidia bacterium
ATCAGAAGATCGCGATAATTAACACTCGGATGATTCATGTCGTAAGGATCGTTTTTTGCATAGGCTGTGATATCATCTGCACTATACAATCCGGTAGTGATACCGCTGTTCGTTTTTGCCAGGTTGTTCAATCGGGCATAATCAGCACCTGAAACCCATTCCGGCATACGATCTATGATACTTACTCCTTGTTCAAGGTTTACGTTAAGTACCCGCTCATTTTTTTTGCCGCGTTTGGTTTTGATAAAAACTATTCCATTAGCTGCTGCAGGTCCATACATTGTTTTAGACACAATATCCCGGACCAATGATACTGACTCAATTTCATTTGGATCAAGAGGCATCTCGGTAATATCCATACGAACATCATCAATGATGTACATCAAACTACTTCCGCGTGAGTAAAGTCCAACTTTTTCAGCCGCACCATAAGCTCCCAGCTTTTCTTCAGAACTTATGCCCGGGGAACCATCCCTTTCGTAAACTTCCATTCCTGTAACCAAGCCTGTTAGTGCATTCCGAATATCGGTAGAAGGATATTTATCAAGCACAATAGCATCCAGAACACTGGTGCTTCCGGTTATTAGCCGCTTTTTTATCGTCATATAAGGCAGTGGCACATCGTCATCAGTAGTCATAAACATTTTAGATTTCACTAACTGTACTGAGGGATTCATCGTAAGTAGGTTAACCAATGAAACCTGTGGCTCGTAACCTGGTGATGATATGGTAACAAACTCCTGATCATTCTGTACAGTCAAACTTACCGAACCATTTTGATCTGTTTGTGTATGAACGAGACCCTCTCCCAGAATAATTTGAGCATTGGAAATTGCAACGTTTTGTTCATCGGTCACTTTAAGTTTTAGCTCAATCGCCTTTTGCTTTTTAGCTTCAGGTTTTTTCTGGGCCTTGAGGTTAACTGCCGACAGAAACATCAGAAATGCAAACAGAAGTAGGCCGTACCTTAAATATATTTCTTTATTTAGTTTCATATTATTATTAATTTGTATGAATTACCAAATCGGATTAGGTGTAAAATTACGCATCTTGTAATTGTCTTCGGTTGAGAATGGGAAAGTGTACATCTCATCTTTCCAAAGCGACTGGCGGTCAGCAGGTAAAGGAACCCGCATGTATTTGAACCCTTTCGGATAGGTTGTTGAGACAGGAACCTTCTCTATGTCCATGCCATAAAGTATCTGACCCATTGAAGCAGGGGCGTCCAGCCAGCGCCGAATATCGAAGTAGTAATGGCCCTCGAAGCACAGCTCTATTATACGCTCATTTTTCAACCGTTTCATAAATACATCGGCACTAAGTCCGGTAGGCAAATTGGGCATTCCCGCTCTGGTTCTTACCATATTCACGGCCTGTGTTGCTGTAAGTGACGCAGCTGGTGCCTTTCCGTTTTCGCCGTTATAAGCCATTGCTGCTGCTTCTGCATAATTGAGGTACAATTCGGCTACACGTATAATAGGATCAGTAAGATTGTAACTTGTTGTAACTTTTGTATTTGAGTCATAAATTGTCTTCCGATGGTAGTAGCCTGTACGAGTAACGCCAAGATAAGCAGAATAATTTAACAAATCGCTGAATACCTGCTTTCCACCTATTGTTTCGTAGTAAATATTAGCCGGATTGTAACCCGCAACTTCTGTTGTTTGGTTATAAATTATGCCCCATGCGAAACGTGGATCTCTGTTGGAGTATGGATCCTGTTCATTATAGTGCCCGAGTAAAGTAGCAGATTGCCGGTCGGCTGGAGTGTTAAGTGGCTCGCCCCATTTTGTTTCAAAGCGATCAACAAAATTCTGTGTAGGATTCTCTCCCGACATTGCAGTAGCTTGTTGCGCAAACACAGCGTTCGTCATTGATTGAATGGTTGTTAAACCTATACTCCAATTTGGGTTCGCAATATTCGGATTGTTATAATTTGCATAGTAGGACCACAATTGTTCGTTTGTGCGTGCTACGTTCATGAAATTATTCTTATAAGCTTGCTTCAGATTACCACTCGCGTTAGCAGCCGTTTGCATCGCAAACCCATAAAACTTAGAGGTGTCAATGGCTGTCCAGCAAGCTTTTGCTGCATCCTGCCAATCGGTAACCCCGTTTTTGTTATTTTGAGGACTTGCGGCATAAAGCAAAGCACGGGCTTTCATACCAAGAGCTGCTACCCCTGCTGGACGAAACTGCTTTGGATTACTCAACAACAAATCAGCATCACGCCTCATAATATTTGCTTTTCTGAAATAGACATAAGCCGTATCAAAATCCTGAGCAATTTTCTTACATGTCTCATATCTTGATAAACGGGTAAGGTCAAACTCATTTCCCTCGGTCAATACTGAGGTAATAAATGGCATTGGTCCCCAAATCCTGAACAAAGCAAAGTGGGCATAAGCACGGATAAAATGTGCCTGACCGATAAGGTCATCAATATCTATCTGCTGGGCATCCTGCAATTTACCGATATTTTTTATTGTCATGTTGCAGATCCTGATACACTCAAACATGGAAGGCAAAATGGGTAGGTTCTTTGACGAAATGGGACCGGCAAATTTGTCAACAGTACCACCCATTTGACCGGCTTTTATTGATTGTGCTTCATATTGACGGCCGCCATCGCTCATGTCAGTCATCTCATCCCATGTATATTCCATTCGATAGGCGAAATATAAAGGGTGTGCCGTTTTGATGTTGTAATCATGTGTTGCATTGCTACCATTTACCAAAACAACCCGTTGTCCATCATAAACCGAATCGAAAAACTTCATGATATTCGTATATTTCGAGAAGACGACATCTGTGGTTAACCCGGCATCAGGTGCTTCATTCAAATAACTCTCCAAACAAGATGGTAAAATCATCGCAAGTATCCCTGCAAAGATTAGTTTTTTTAAGTGCTTTTTCATCTCTTTATAATTGAATAAGTTTAAAAACCAATTTTTAAACCAAATTTTACACTTGACATTTGCGGATAAAAGCCTTGTGTAAAGTCCTTGCGCTCAGGATCCCCTTCAATCAAATTTGTTAAAGTCCAAAGATTGGTTCCTGTAATATATGCCGTCATATTCGTAATTCCAACAGCCCTTTTGAGAAAATCGGGTGTGAAATTGTATCCGAAATAAAGTTCCTTCAACCTGAGATAATCGGCTTTTCTCCACATACGATCCTGAATAGCTGTTTCGTATCCACCATAATAAGAGGAACCACCACCCCAAACAAGGTTCGGTAAGTTGGCATCTCCCACAAAGTGGATAGTAGAGTGATTCGCATCAGGATTGGTTGGCGTCCAATAATCTAACTGAGAAGCATGAATCCGATAATTTCCATTAGGGAATTCGATCTCATAAGCCTGGTTGAACGCTACATATTTTCCCTGGTTGCCCTGGAAGTTAAAGTTTAAATCAAAGTTTTTATACCTGAACCCGCCCCCTAATGAAAAGGTTATTGGAGGGTACATTGATCCAGGTATCGGATAACGGTCTCTGATTGAGATTTTTCCATCTGCATAGTAATCGAGGAATTTGTAATCACCGACATTTAATGAACCAACGGGAATAGGAGCCGAAGTGACATGAATGTCGTCTATTGAAGTAAAATAACCCGAGCCAATCAGTTGTGCCCCAGTAATCTGTGCCCCCAGAGGTTTTCCTGCTTCTGTTGCATATTCAGGTGCATATTTTGGATCATCTTTATATTCAATCCTGTTCTCATTAAACCCAAAAATTCCTTTGAGATAATAGCTAAAGTTGTCATTAAGTGATTTTTTATACTCTATATCAAGATCAAAACCATGCTTTTTCATTGATCCAAGATTTTGATCCTTAAAACTATTTCCGACTGTCATCGGGATTTTGGGTGTGAGTAGCATGTGTGTTCGATATTCATCAAAGAAATCTATGTTGATTGTAAGATCATTTTTCAGCAAGCCAAGCTCGATACCAATATCTTTCTTTCGTGCCTCTTCCCATTGTGCAAAAGGGTTGGATGCCGGATCTTCCTTGATATATCCACGTGGATCGGTGTAGTAGTTACTTAAAAACAGCCATCGTGCTGAAGCGTTATCGCTTCCTACTTTTCCATCAGAATAACGAAGTTTTAATTTACTGACGTTAGGAAATGTATTTTTAAAAAATTGCTCTTCCGAAACAACCCATCCAAAAGCCCCTGATGGGAAAAATCCAAATTTCTTTCCCGGCGCAAACCGCTCTGATCCGGTATATCCTATATTAATTTCAATCAGGTATTTATGTGAAAAATCATAAGTAGCCCTTCCAACAAGTGCTTCGTTTTTAAATGGGAAGTCTGCCATATACTCCTTTTTCTGCCGATTGAACAAGGCTAATGCAGATATGCTATGTTTTCCAAATGTATTGGCATAATTCACCGAGGCTTCATAATACAAATCGCGATAATAACCGGATTCCAATCCCCCAACATTGATATCTAATGGATTAAGGTTGAATTTATAATATCCTGTCTGCCCGTTTCGATACCAGGGATTTACACCGGGTTTGCCAACATCTGCCCAGTTAATTTTATATTCAGGCCGGACATAATCGGCATACAAAGTCCTGGTATTGTAATAGGTACTAAAGGCGATCTTACCTTTAACAGACAACCCTTTGGTTATAAAATCGAGCTTCTGATCCAGAACAATATCTGTAAATAAATTTGAATTCAGGTATTTGTTGAAGTTTCCCTGTGCAAGCTGTGTATAAGGGTTTTGTGTAAACCCATTTAACTTTAGTGCCAAACGTTCCCCTGTGTCATTGGGATAATCAATATCGGGTATGCCATTTACTTTGTCCTCAAGCAACCACGCAGGCCAAGAAGCAGGGAAGGAGGCAGGTGTTGTGGCATATAAACTCCGCCAGGGTGAAGTGGTTGGCTGGTTTTTAATACCCGTTTCACCACCAATATTAAATGACAGGGTGGTTGTCGGCGTCAAGTTAAAATCAAGGTTTGTCCGATAGTTAAACCTGTCGAATTTATATCGTGTATCTTGATAACCGTTTGTATATCCAACAAATAGGGTTTGTTCGTTATAATATCCCAAAGTCCCAAAATACTTTACAAATTTGGTTCCTCCAGAAATATTGAAATTGGCATCAATTGTTGGCGAATAAGGGAGGGTCATCTCCTTAAACCAGTCAACATTAGGATATTGCAAAGCTTTTAATGGTGAAGACGGATTTTGGTATTCATTTAGATCGCTTTGTGGGATTAATTTATCAAACTGTGCCCCGTTCATCAAACCCATATTTAAAGCTGACATAGTTGTGTATGAATCAATGAATTGGGGAATGCGTGTTGCTTTTTGCATACCGTAAGAAGCTGAAAAAGCCATGACTGGTGCTCCAAGATTTCCGCGCTTTGTAGTAACAATAATTACCCCATTTGCCCCTTTAGCCCCGAAAACTGCTGTGGCACTTGCATCTTTCAAAACTGATATTGATGCAACCTCGTTAGGATCCAAATCGGTAAAACTTCTTTCAACACCATCAACAAGAACTAAGGGTTGCGATCCGTTCCAACTTGATACACCACGGATTACAATTTCCGCACTATTTGCACCCGGCTCCCCTGCTTGTTGCATAGTTAATACCCCCGACATTTTGCCAGCCAAAGCGTTGGTAACATTTGAGTTTCCCGAACGCATTAACGACTCGTTTCCGATTTGAACAACCGCTCCAACTACGCTCTCTTTCTTTTGAACTCCGTATCCAACCACAACAACCTCATCAATGCCTACTCTGCTTTCGGAAAGGATAACATTGTAAACGTTTCCGGCAGCAACAGGAAGCTCCTTTGAAGTAAGACCCACAAAACTGAATACCAGAGATTTGGCCGATACAGGAATGTTCAGTGTGAACTTGCCGTTAAAATCGGTCACTGTTCCGATGGTTGTTCCTTTGACGATAATAGAGGCACCCGGAATAGGTGAATTATCATCACCAATAACTGATCCTGAAATTGTTTTTTGCTGTGCCGAAGCACTTAGCTGGCAAAGAAGGAAGATACCAACTAAACAAAACGTTGTAAAGAGTAGAAAATGCCTCTTCACGAAAAAATTTTGCCTCGCATCATTTTTCATAAACGTCCATTGAGTTAATTTTTGTTAATAAATATTCCCCTTTTCGATGATACAATATTGATAAGTTATTTATAATCAATTTGCAACAATATTTTGTATCATTCGTTAAGGCACACGACAAACTTAAAAAATAAATTTTGAAATTAAAGGTTGTTAAAAAAAAAATTGAGCTGCGAAATAGAAACAATTTATTGGAATTTGCATAAAAAGCTATTATTTAATTATATAGCATTTGATCCTCCGGAAAAGTATGTTGTAAAACATGTTTTTCAAATTACCTTCCGGATAGCTTCACAATTGAGAATAGATTTCTTTAATTTTCGGTTTAAAGTGAGCTGGTAGTTATGTTTTTATTGAATTACCGATTATGTTCCTTTATAGAAATATTCTATTATATCATTATATTATAATTGTAAATGATCATTTTTATTAAATTAAATACCCTTTAAAATTCTTTACTTAGCTAATAAAATATCGGAAATGTGCAATTAACTATCTGAATTGTTCAATAAAATGGAGTGAAAATATTTTATGTTTGCGTAAAGGTTTGTTGAATTTTTAATAGACCATCTAATGTACTTTAATTTATATGATTTAAACCATGAACTTTAGCATTTTATTTGGAATTCTTTTGATTGCTCTTGGTGCCTTTTCGTCAGGAAGTTTTGCTGTTCCCTTTGGAAAAATAAAAGATTGGAAGTGGGAAACGTATTGGATGGTTTTCGGTGTTGGTGCCTACATATTGTTTCCGCTGACAGCATGTCTTGTATTTGCGCCTGATTTTATACAAATTATCCGCTCAACCTCCTCAGAAACTGTTATTACCGTTTTTTTATTGGGTGCAGTTTATGGTGTAGGAAATTTGTCATTCGGACTTGCATTGCGCTACCTCGGTTTATCATTGGGTTATGCACTATCACTTGGTTTGATGCTGGCTATCGGCACTCTTATTCCTCCAATGATTGACGGACGCTTGGAGGTAATGATGCAAAATTCGGGAGGAATATTATTGATTATAGGTGTAGTTATAGCCTGTTTTGGTATAGCTCTGTCTGCTTGGGCAGGTATTCTTAAAGATAAGCACGTTTCGGATGCAAAAAAACAAGAGACAATTGGTGAGTTTAACCTGGTTAAAGGTGCTTTTGCAGCTGTACTTGTTGGAATAACCGGCTCTGCCATGTCGTTAGGTTTTGAACAGGGGTTGCCAATATCGGAAATGGCCGAAAAACAGGGAGTGAGCCCCTTGTTTACAATGATGCCCGTACTAATTGTGTTGTTTGCGGGAACTTTTGTTACCACAATAATTTGGTGTTTCTATCTCGGCAGTAAAAACAAATCACTGAAAAATTATATTAATGCTGAATCATCTAAAGTATTAACATACAACTATTTGTTTGGATTGCTTGCCGGATTGTTGTGGTTTGGTCAGTTTATAGTTTATGGCATGGGAAAGAGCAAAATGGGGCCGTTTACATTCACATCGTGGGGAATATTGATGGCTTTGACAATTGTATTTGCCACTGTATGGGGCTTACTTCGCAAGGAATGGAAAGGTGCTCCAACAAAAATATATATCCTTATGGCTCTTTCCCTCCTGATTATTATTGTTTCATCTTTTATTATTGGTATCAGCGGGTCGTAAAAGGCACATTCCAAATCTGAGAAAATGTAAAATATAATATTATTAAAACTATTAAAATGATGACATCACGAGAACGCATTTTAGCTGCGATCAACCATCAGCAAACAGATAGAGTGCCTGTTGATTTAAGCGCGACCCCAAGTTCCGGAATATCAGCCATTGCATACAGCAATCTGGTCAAGCACATAGGGCGTGAAGATCTTTCTGTGCAAATTTACGATGTTGTTCAGCAACTTGCACAACCCGATTTGTCAATACTGGATCAGTTTGGAGTTGATGTTTTGGATATTGGCCGTACATTTAACGACCTCCCATCCGACTGGAGATCTGTAACAATGGCAAACGGCGGTGCTGCCTTCTATCCCAAATGGTTTAAACCAACCTTAATGCCCGATGGCTCTTATCAAACTTATGATGATGACGGGAAGAGGATGCTCTCACGAATGCCAATCGGAGCCACTTTCTTCGATCAGACCTACTTCCCATATATTGACGGCTACCCCGATTCGTACGAAAATCTAACTGCCGAAATGGGACGAATAATGTGGGCACGTGATGCACACAGCCCCTGGGATCATTCAGGTGAATCGGATTTCTGGCAAAAACTTCGGGAGAATACTTTGAAGTTGAGGCAAAATACGGATAAGGCATTACTTGTTGTATGTGGTTGTAACTTGTTTGAATGGGGAACTTTTCTCCGCCGGATGGACAACTTCCTGATGGATTTGATGTGCGACCCCTATAATGTAGAAAAATTGCTCGATCAATTGATGATCCGCCACCTTGCAACGCTTGAGAAAGTTTGCAATGCAGTTGGCGATATTGTTGATATTATTCGCTTTGGTGATGATCTTGGCATGAGTTCCGGCCCTTTTATGGATGTAGAAATTTACAGGGAACTATTTAAGCCACGCCACAAAATGCTGTGCGACTATGTAAAATCACACAGCAAGATGCACACATTTATACACTCATGCGGTTCTATTTCGCTTCTAATGCCCGATTTGATTGATGCAGGCATTGAGATTTTCAACCCTGTTCAAACAAATTCTTATCTTATGCAACCTGATTTTCTGAAAAAAGAATTTGGTCAGCAATGTACATTCTGGGGCGGAGGCATCGAAACTGTAGGTACTTTGAATTCAGGCTCACCGGCTCAAATCAGGAAACAAGTACTCGAACGACTTGAAATATTTTCGAAAGGAGGAGGTTTTGTATTCAATACGGTACACAATATCCTGCCTGATGTTCCACCTGAAAATATTTTGGCCATGTACAATGCTGTGAATGAATTCAATAACAGATAGTATTTTTAAACTATAAATAAACATAAAAACGAATTTAATATGAAAAGTAATTTGATTCTTATTTCAATGGTTATCAGTTTATTGTTTGTTTTTTCAGGGAATTTAATTTCTCAGACGAGCAATCAAAAAAGTAATTTAAAAGGAAATGAAAAGCAGATAGAAAAGTGGAAAGATGCACGCTTTGGAATGTTTATCCATTGGGGACCAGTAAGTCTGAAAGGTACTGAAATAGGCTGGTCACGCGGACGTGAGATTCCAATTGAAGAATACGATAATCTTTATAAAAAGTTCAACCCTGTAAACTATAATGCCGAAGAATGGGTAAAGCTCGCGAAAGATGCCGGTATGAAGTACATTATCTTTACATCGAAGCATCACGATGGTTTTTGCATGTGGAATACCAAATACACCGACTTTAACATTATGAATTCCCCTTTCGGACGTGATGTTATGAAAGAATTGGCAGATGCCTGTAAAAAATATGGAATGGATCTTGGATTTTACCACTCAACCTGCGACTGGCATCATCCTGATTTTCCGCTTACAAGTCCGGGAGGAAGCGTTAAACGGGAAACTTCTAACTTGGACCGATATACCGAATACCTCAAAAATGAATCAGTGGAGATATTAAAAAACTATGGCCCTTTGCTTGTGATGTGGTATGATGTTCCCCAGCAATTCGATGCAGTCCGTGGCCAGAGTGTTATTGACCTGATTACCAAAGTTCAACCCAATATTATTGTGAATAATAGAACAGGTGCCAAAGGTGATTTTGATACTCCCGAACAACGTGTAGGTGGTTTTCAAAATCAACGCCCGTGGGAAACATGTATGACAATTGCCCGCCAATGGGCTTGGAAACCAAATGATGAAGTGAAATCTCTTGAACAATGTCTGCATAGTTTGATTCGTTCCGCAGGCGGTGATGGAAATCTGTTGTTTAATGTTGGACCGATGCCTGACGGACGTATCGAACCTTTGCAGATTGACAGACTGAAAGAGATGGGGCAATGGCTTCAAAAACATGGAAATTCAATCTATGGAACTCGTGGCGGTCCTTTTAAACCTACCGATTGGGGTGTCAGCACCAGAAAAGGAAACACCATTTTTCTACATATTCTGAAATGGAGTGGAAACTCACCCAAAATTGTAATTCCTGATTTGGGAATCAAAATTAAAAAATGTCGTCTGGCTGATGGAGGAAAAGTAAAACTAACTAAACAAAATGGAAATACAATTATCGAATTTTCCGGTGAAAACTTGAAACCTATCAACACAATTATTGAAATTGAGGCAGCCGGTGATGTGATGAATATTCAACCGATGGAAATTAAGTCACAATCTATTTCTTACAATAAAAAAGTGAGTGCTTCAAGTAATCCCAATCCAAATTGGAATGGGATCTCTTCCATAAATAATGGTGACTGGGTAGGCCATTTCTGGATGCCTGCAAAAGACGACAAAACCCCCTGGGCTGAAATAGATCTTGGAAAATCCGAAGAAGTTTCCGGGGCTATTATTTATGAGAGCGGACAAGCTGTCAAAGGTTATGAACTTCAATATAAGACTGGTGAAGTATGGAAGACAGCATTTAAAGGAACAACAATTGGCAGCATGTCTGAGATAAAGTTTACGAAATTTACAGCACAAAAGGTGAGACTTCTTTTAACTGATTTCACGCAGATTCCCGGGATTTATGAAATTGTTCTTTTGTAGTATTTATTTTGGTAATTAAAATTAATTAACATGAAACGATTTGGACAAATTATTGGAGTTGATCCACAAAATTTTGAAAGATACAAAGAATATCATGCCGCAGTGTGGCCGGAAGTACTAAAGATGATAAAAGCTTGTAACATTAGCAATTACTCCATTTACCACAAAGACGGTTTGCTGTTTGCATATATGGAATACACCGGCGATGATTTTGCTACTGATATGGCAAAAATGGCTGCTGATCCCAAAACTATAGAATGGTGGGACGTAATGATGCCAATGCAAAAACCGGTTGAAAATAGGGAACCAGGCGAATGGTGGGCAAATATGGAAGAGGTTTTCCATCTGGATTAAAAAAATATTTCGCACAAAGCCCGCAAAGGGTAAAAAATTTAAATAGTTAAAAACAATACTTTGCGTCACTTTGCGCCTTTACGAGACAAAAAAAATATCACGCGAAGACCGCAAAAAGTTTAAAAACAATACTTTGCGTCACTTTGCGCCTTTGCGAGACAAAAAAATCTCTCATGCAAAGAACGTAAAAAGTTTAAAGACATTACTTTGCGTCTCTTTGCGCCTTTGCGAGACAAAAAAAATCTCACGCAAAGCCCGCAAAGCCCGCAAAAGAGGAAAAGTTAAATAGCTAATTAGTTGCCTATTAATTAATAGATTAATCATGGAAAGAACATCAAATTGCCTTGCAAAGTTGGAACGAATGAACAAGGCATTAAGGCATGAAGAGCCGGATAGGGTACCAATCAGTGATTTCTTTTGGGGAAGTTTTGTAAAGCGTTGGAGGAAGGATCTTAATTTGCCTGATAATGCTGAACCATATACATATTACAACCTCGATTGGATTGTAACTACTCCCAATATGGATCCGAAAATCCGTTCGTTCGAAACTATCCGTGAAAACGAAATTGAGGTAGTCGTAAAAACCGGATTTGGCGCAACAATGCGTAAACGTTTTGATTTTCAAATGCCTGAATTTATTTCTTTTGACATTGATACAATCGAAAAGTTGGAGGCTTTTGAATTTGATGATGCCTATGATCGCCGGCGATATTATGAGGCTGGGGATAATCAGATTGCAGGGGTGGGTGATGGCTTCGAGCGCAATTCACCTCCTTGGGTTGAAACAGTAAAATCACTACATCCCGATTTCCCGGTTTACGGGAGCATGATTGAATGTTCCGAATGTCTGACACGGCTTATTGGTCAGGAGCATACCCTGTTTTGGATGGGTATGTATCCAGATGAATTAGGTGCTTGCATCAATAAAATTGGCCAGTTTTACCTTGATTGTACAAAAGCTCAAATTGCCGCTGCAGATGGACTGCTTGACGGATTTGTCATCTGGGGTGACGTAGCGTTTAAACAGACTATGCTTTTTGATCCTGAATATTGGCGTGAATATTTCAAACCCTGGGTAAAAGCAATGATTGATGAATGTCACAAACACAATCTGCCGGTGATTTATCATGGTTGCGGTAATGTCAGTCTGATATTCGAGGATTTCATTGAAATGGGACTTGATGCTTACAATCCATTGGAAGTAAAAGCTGATATGGATGCTGTTAGATTAAAAAAACAGTATGGTGATCAGATTGGCTATTGTGGAAATAACGACATTCAGGTCTGGGAAACAGGTGATAAAGAACTCATTAAAACCGAGATTTTGAAAAAGTTAAATGCAGCAAAACGAGGCGGTTTTATTTTTCAGTCCGATCACTCGGTCTCCAGTGCAGTGTCGGGTCAAACTTACGAATACATTGTAAATTTGGTTCGTGAATACGGCAAATATCCTTTGAATTTGGGTGAATTTGATTTGGAAATGTAGTATTTAATGATTAACAATTTAAACTATAAGCCTATGAAATGAATAAGCTAATGTCATTAACAAAGTACAAGTCTGAAAAATTCAGACTTGCACATCAAACGTATTTAAATTTATTAATTAACGCCATCCTAAAATGAATTTAGTGGATTTTATTCATTGTAAAAGGTGGCAAAAATAAAATTATGCAAGGATATGAAAAAAAAACTTGAAAGAACCAATTATAGGTCATTATTATCTGTATTAAGAATATTTTTTTTAATGACTAAGGTTTCGGTTTTCCTGATTTGTTTTATTAGCTTTATGTTCGCTTCGGGACTGGCAAAATCGGCTTTTGCACAACAGCAGTCGAAGAAAATCAGCGGAAAAATTATTGATAACATAGGTCTTCCCCTACCGGGAGCTTCCATTATTGTAAAAGGGACAACCATCGGTGTTGTTTCTGATACTGAAGGTGCTTTTTCAATCACTGTTCCTGCGGATGCAAAAGTGTTGACTATTTCTTTTATAGGTATGAAAGATCAAGAGTTATCACTTGGCACCAAAACCAATCTAAGTATTACTATGGAGTCCGATATGATAGCCTTGGAGGAGGTTGTAGCAGTAGGATATGGTACTCAGAAAAAAGCCAATCTTACTGGTTCTGTATCCTCGGTAACCGGTTCGGAATTAGCAAAACGCCCGACTCCGAACGTTCAAAACCTTTTACAGGGAAAGGCTTCAGGATTGCAGTTAACTCAAAGTGGGGCTACCCCTGGTGCTGATGAAGCGACAATCCGTATCCGGGGATTTGGTACATTTAGTAGTACAGGGAGCAATCCGCTAGTATTGATTGACGGGATAGAAGGGAACATGTCCTATTTGGATCCGGACAACATTCAGGATGTTTCTGTATTAAAAGACGCAGCCTCAGCTGCAATATATGGGGCTCGCGCTGCTAACGGGGTTATTCTAATTACGACCAAAAGGGGGAAAGCAGGGGTAGTATCAATCGAATATCATGGTACTTTTGAAGCACAGGATCCAACCCGGCTGCCTGAACTCCTTTACAATTCGGCCGATTATATGAAATATTGGAATGAAGCCAATGTAAGAGCAGGCATGGTTCCATATTTTACTCAGACTGAAATAGATGCTTTCAGAAACTCAAAAGATCCGGTTAAATATCCCAATTATAACTGGATAGATCACATGTACAAAACAGGATTTGCACAAAATCACCACCTAAGTGTGACGGGTGGAAATGAAAAAACAACTTTTAGTCTGGCTTTGGGCTATTTTGATCAGGAAGGAATTGTTCCCTTATTTGATTTTAAGAGATATAATTTACAATTCAATGTAGATACGAAAATAACTGACTGGTTCAAAATAGGTGGAAATGTGCAGTTGTTAAAATCAGATAAAGTGGCGGATGTGCAGTCTCCATTTGCCGATAATTATTTCATAATGCACACTTTTGGCCCAGGCCCGAATTACACTCCAACCATGACACTACCTGATGGTTCCACCGGTTTTGTGGCAAGGTACAGCCCTGCAATTGCAGAATGGACAGTAAGAAACCCTGATGCTATGATTGCACAAGGTTCGAATCTGAACAGCCGATACTACACTGCACCACAGATTTATACGGATATCAACCTCACAAAAGATCTTAAATGGTTTACCAAAGGAGCAGCTTCTTTTGATTATAACTGGATCCAGAATCATGAGAATGCCGTTAACAACTATTATTTTACTGACGGTTCTTTCGCTCATAACGGTGCAGTATGGCATCAGGGGGTTATCGAGGATGTTTATGCGACATTCAAAACAACTTTGTATTCAACTTTAAATTACAAAAAAACGTTTAATCAGTATCACAATTTAAACGTTTTAGGCGGATATAATCAGGAAGGTTCCTATTATAAACAAGTAGGAGGCTCCAAAATAACTTTCCCTACGGATAACCTCAAGGAACTGAACGCAGGCTCTGCTACAGGTCAAACAACACGTGGGACAGCCAACGAGTGGGCAATAGAGTCATTTTTCGGCCGCTTTGCTTACGATTTCAAGGACAAATACTTGGTTGAACTTAACGGACGTTACGACGGGACTTCCAGGATAGCCCCTAAAACCCGTTGGGGCTTTTTCCCTTCTGCATCAGGAGCATGGAGAATTTCGCAAGAGTCGTTTATGAAAAAATTCAGCTGGCTTTCAAACATGAAACTCAGAGGTTCATGGGGACAATTAGGTAACCAGAACGTGGGATTATATCCTTACCAGGACGTTTTGTCAACTACACAATATGTTTTTGGCGCATTAGAACCAGGGGCACGGTTAACAAGGCTGATAGACAAATCGCTGCAATGGGAAACAACAACTGTTACAGACTTTGGAGTTGATATAAATATAAAAAACGGATTATTTACATTTACAGCCGACTGGTATAATAAAACAACAGATGACATACTGTATCAGATCCCCGTTCCGTCAAGCATAGGATTGTCTGCTCCAACAGTTAATGGAGGACAAATGAAAAACAATGGATGGGATTTTGAATTAGGCCACACAAACACTATTGGGAAAGTAAAATACGATGTTAATTTTAATTTGTCTTTCTTTAAGAATGAAGTGACCAAAATAATCAGCCCGACAATTGGAACCAATCTTGTAAAGGAGGGCATCCCTTATGGATCGTGGTATATGGTTGAGTGGATAGGAATTTTCCAAAACAAGGCTGAAATTGACAATGGTCCAAAACACCAGTTTAATCCGTTACCCGGCGATTTGAAATTTAAAGATCAGTTGACAATTGACAGCAATAATGATGGTGTTATGGATAAAGCCGATGGTATTATTGATGCCAAGGATCGGGTTGTTATAGACGGTTATTACCCGAAATTCTATTATGGTGGCGGCATAAACCTTTACTGGAAAGACTTCGATCTCTCTGTATTTTTCCAGGGTGTCAGCGGCACTAAGAGTTATGCGAATAACTGGGGCTTGACACCTTATACTCAGGGTTCTCCTCCCACCATGGATTTAGTCAGAAACCATTGGACAGGTGAAGGCTCAACCAATTCGTATCCTGCAATGTACCGAGCTGGATATGGGCCGGTTACAGGGACAACATCAACTTTCAATTTGTATAATTCTTCTTACCTGAGGGTAAAAAACCTGCGTGTTGGTTATAATGTTCCGACAGTAATTTCCAAAAAAATTGGATTGAAGCAAATACAAGTGTATCTGACTGGTGACAACCTGTTCACCTTTACCAAGTATCCAGGAATGGATCCGGAAAGAACTTCGGGTAACTTTTCCGTATATCCGAATGTCAGGACTTTAGCCTTTGGAATTAAAGTGAAACTTTAAAAATCTAAATTATGAATCAATATATCACTAAAAGTATACGAATTTTCATTATTGGAATTTTCGCACTTAATTTTGTGTCGTGCTCAAAGTGGCTTGACAAAAATCCTCTCGATCAAATATCCAGCGAGACTTTCTGGACAAGCGAGAAGGAAGCGAATATGGCTTTGGCAGGTGTCTATTCACGCCTTTATGCGCCCCCTTTTCAACATAATGATGCAAAATTCGAAGTAATGGCCGGTGAGTCAGACTCAAATCAGGCGCAAGCGTGGGTTTTGATAGCCCGGGGACAAATTGAAGCAACCTCAGGTAGTTTGATAAGTGAAGTTTTTGTGAATAGCTATCTTGGAATAAGTTCTTGTAATTTTTTTCTGGCTAATATTGATAAGGCACCTCTCGCTGCGGATAAATTGAAAATTTATAAAGCGGAGGTACAATTCTTAAGGGGATTATTCTACTTTAACCTGGCAGATGTTTACGGAGGAGTGCCAATATATACCAAGCCTGTTACTATTGAAGAGGCAAAAGTTAAGCAAAGCACGAAGGCTGAAGTAATTGCGCAGGTAATAAGTGATCTCGATTTTGCCATTGCAAACCTTCCTGATATTGCCTATACCAATGGCCATCCGGTTAAAGGTTCGGCACAGGCACTCAAAGCCAGGGTATTACTCACTATGGGACAGTGGGCAGATGCTGCTACTATGGCCAACTTAGTGATCACTGGGGGCAAATTTTCCCTTTTTAATAACTTTCGGACACTATTTTTAGCATCTGGTCAGAATAATAATCCTGAAATCATGTTTTCGACGAGGTACCTTAACCCTGATGCCTACTCAGATCTGGATATCCGTTGGAATTGGCATGGAGTTGTTAACCCAAGACGGGAACTTATCGATGCCTATGAATGTACTGATGGACTTCCTATCACTACTTCTCCTTTATATAATTCAACTAATTGGAAGCTTAACCGCGATCCAAGGTTAGCCATGACTATTAAACCATTTGCAGATAAAGCTATCAATTCTTCCGGAAAGGAAGTTGATTTTGCATACAATGGACAATCAGCAAGTGGCTATAATCCAGTCAAATATGGCTTCTGGGATGCATTGCCATGCGATTATAGTACCAAAAGCGAACAGGATTGGATTCTCATCAGATATGCTGAAGTATTGTTAACTTATGCAGAAGCCAAAAATGAGGCGACCGGCCCCG
>CAILKW010000657.1 GCA_903834845.1 uncultured Bacteroidia bacterium
AATCATTCCTTTTTGAAAAGTTATGAAATGATGAAAGGTAACAAGATTTTTCAAATCGATTACGGTCAAAAACGTACCGTAAGTTATTCTATTATCAATCGCTAAACAGTGTTAATTTTTTCGATAACCGGACACCAGTGATGCAACATCTCCCGTATTGGAATGGTTTGAGCATGTCGAATTATTTTGTGAAGCAGTTGAGAAACTGGATTCTGTTTCGGGTATGGTACGATTGCATCCATCCGACAGGATTGAAAGATATAAAGCAATTATAGATCGGTATTCACGTGTTTGCTTTATTGAAAATCATCGGGCGACGCTTGATGAATCCATTATGTCATCTGATGTGGTCGTTGTTCAGGGAAGTGGAGTTGGAGGTGATGCATTGGTTAAACGCAGACCTGTCGTTGTATTAATTTATAACGCCAAACCTACTTCGTATGCTACCGAACTTATTCAATGTGCAGCTTGCCCACATGCCAGAACATCCGATGAGCTTTCTGAAATTTTGCACAAAATATTAAACGATGAGAGCTTTCGCAGGCAACTGGCTCTAAATGCAGAAACTTATGTTGAAAAATTTTGTCACATTTTTGGAGAAGAGTCTGCACGCTTGACGGCTGATCTGGTGCGAAAAATTGTAAAGTGTCCGCAATCACAAAGGGCGCATGTTGATAATAATAATATGGTAATGCCATAAAATATATGGTGTTGAATGTTGTGAAGAGATTTGCAAAAAAATAGCTGTTAAGGTAGCGTCTTTCCTCGATGGTCAAGTGAAGTTTGCCGAAAATAATGGCCTCATCGAAAAGGGATTGCTTGTTATTGGCAGATAGAGTTATGGTGTACCTAAAGTCTGGATGCATAAAGGTAGTGAATGCAGAATGGTTATAGGTAGGTTCGTATCAATCGGACCAGGCGTTCAGTTCATTTCCGGGGGGATTCATCCTCCTTCATGTGTATCTACTTATCCGTTTCGAATAAAGTGGAATATGAATGGTGCATATGAAAATGGCATGCCTGAGACAAAAGGCAATATTCCGATTGGCTTAGATGTGCGGTGTAGAACAGATGTAGTTGTTCTTTCTGGGTTATCTATCGGTCATGGTGCGATTGTTGTTACGCGCTCTGCGGTTATTTCATTCAGTACCTCCGTATGCTGTCGTGGCAGGTTCTCCGGCCATAATCGTTAAGTATAGGTAGGTTTTAGCCTGATGTCGTTGACAGGATGCTGAAAATCGCATAGTGGGAATGGAATGATGAAAAAATACGTAAAGCTATTCCATTACTTTCAAGTGGAAATATGGAAATGTTTCTTGATAAATATGGGATATTCCTCAAGAATTAGTGAATAAAGATTTTACTTGAACACTATCCTGAAATTGCGGGCGCAATATTTTGAAGGGTCTCATAAATCAATTTTGCTATTAAGCAAATGCGTCGTTTCAAGAAGATATGAAGAATAGAAAAGTCGGAATAGTTGTACTGAATTACAAGAACTATGAAGACACAATTGAGTGTTTACGTTCTTTGGCTAAGATATCTTATTTGAATACAGAGATTATTGTAGTTGATAATAACTCGCTGAACGATTCCCTGAAATATATCCAAAAAGATCTTATACTTCGTCAAGTGTCCCATAAAGTGATTGGCGAAAGTGTTATTGACTCCAGCAATCAATTTTTTGAAAAAGTTTTTCTTCTTAAGTCCAATAGCAATCGGGGATATGCTGCTGGCAATAACTTGGGTATTCGAGTTGCATTGAAGAGAGGAGTTGACTATATCATGATTTTAAATAACGATGTAGTTGTTGATGAAAAATTTCTTGAACCGCTTGTCCAGTATGCGGAATCTAATACGGTGGTGGGTTTAGTTGGGCCTAAAATACTGGATTTAAATGGCGATATCGATTCAACATGTGTACGTCGGCGGTTTACACTTAAAGATATGTTTTTTCAGGAAGGAATTGGAAAAAGGCTATTTCCTAATAATAAATACAGTTTGCGGCATACCTATAAAAGTGAATATAATTTCGATCATCCCAAAGAGGTCGATGTACTTTCAGGATGTTGTATGATGTTCAAGAGTTGTGTGTTTAAAAAAATAGGTCTGCTTGATGAAAATACATTTTTGTTTGCTGAAGAATTTATACTACATGAGAAACTGCGGATTGCAGGCTTGAGTTCCGTTGTTGTTCCGAATAGTGTCATTGTACATAAGCATGGCGGATCAATGGCAAAAGTCTCTTCATATGATTCGATAAACGCATTAAGAAGGAGTTTTATTTATTATTTAAGGTTTTATCGAAATTACAGCTCCCTGGAAGTCGCGTTGATAATGGTATTGTTTTGGACTCCAAGAAAAATATTCGAATTTATTAAGCGATAAAAAATTTGATAATTAGGTTATTAATTGCCGATAATCGTAAACTGCCTAATTATTATTAAATAAAATTAAATGATATCAATAGAGTCAAACGCTCAAGACAAGCAATTCGAATTTGGGGATAATTGGAGGCGATTTCATCGTGTTTTGAATAATGACCGAATCGATGATGCGAAGAAGTCCTTGAAAAAAAATATTAGGGGTCAGTGATCTTGCTGACAAAAGGTTTTGGATATTGGTTTTGGCAGTGGTCTTTTTAGTCTCGCTGCTCGTAGATTGGGAGCTAACGTCCATTTATTTGATTAAGATATGGAGTCTGTTGCTTGTACTTAAAATCTCAAACGATAATATTTTTTCAATGATAAGAATTGGACTATAGAACAGGGTTCAATATTGGATGCTGCTTATATCGCCAAGTTAAGTAAAGCCGATATAGTATATTCATGTGGTGTATTGCATTATACAGGTTCTATGTGGTTGGCTATTGAAAATTCTATAAATAGAGTTGATAAAAATGGTGACGGTTATTTCCTTGTTGCAATATACAACGATTAAGAATGGAAATCCCGCTTTTGGTGGTTTGTCAAGCTCTTTTACAATAAACTTCCTCGTTATTTTAAAGCAATTTATGCTTACACTTTTTGGCTCATCAGAATTCTTGTAAGCATCGTTAAATACACCATCAAGTTTAGACCTATGGAGGCTATCCAGCCATTGTTTAATTATAATAAAAACCGTGGCATTAGCATTACTCATGATATTTTTGACTGAATGGGATGGTTTCCATATGAGTTTGCTGGATATACCGTGTTGATTGATTACATGAAGTCTCGTGGTTTTGATTTTATTAAAGGTAAAGAAGCGACCAGTTTGGGCTGCCATGAACTGGTGTTTAAATTAGCGAATAATTAAGTAACTACTATTTTCTCATGTGCGGATTCGCTGGATATTATCATAAAAATAGTTTTCGTTTTGAAAAGGGAAAAGAGTACGCAATTCGAATGGCAAATGCGATTGTTCATCGTGGCCCTGATGACTCTGGGGAGTGGATTGATGGCGAAGCGGGTATTGCTCTCGCTCATCGTCGTCTTTCAATTCTTGATTTGACTCCTGCCGGTCATCAGCCGATGGTTTCGCCATCTGGTCGTTATGTTATTGTTTTTAATGGAGAGATTTACAACCATCTGGCAACTCGCAAGGAGCTTGAACAGGAGTTATTGGTATCTTCATGGCATGGGTATTCAGACACTGAAACTCTGCTTATGGCAATTGAGTCGTGGGGTATAGTAAAGGCTCTTAAGGTTAGTACGGGAATGTTTGCGTTTGCCCTTTGGGATCGGCAGGAACGCCAACTTGCACTTGCCCGCGATCGAATCGGCGAAAAGCCGCTTTACTATGGCATACAGGGAGGTGCACTGCTGTTTGCCTCTGAGTTGAATGCTATACGACAGGTACCAGGGTTTCATGGTAAAGTCGACAAAGAGGTATTGGCTCTCTATTTCAAGCACAATGCGGTACCCGAAACTTTCTGCATTTATACAGGATTTCGAAAACTCAAGCCAGGGAGTATCCTTACCATCCGCTCAGAAGATATCGCTCATAACGTATTGCCTGATCCACAGCAGTATTGGTCTCTTCATGATGCATATCAGTATGGCTTGGAAAACCCTTTTACAGGCACAGATGCAGAGTCTGTCGATGAGCTTGAACGTCTCTTCTTAGGTTCCATTACCGAGCAGAGCATCGCCGACGTACCACTTGGAGCTTATCTTTCCGGCGGCGTGGACTCTTCGGCGGTGGTTGCATTGATGCAGTCCAAATCGAGCAAGAAGGTGAAGACCTTTACAATTGGCTTTGCTGATCAGGAGTATAATGAGGCTGAGTACGCCAAGGCAGTAGCTAAGTACTTGGGGACAGATCATTATGAATTATATATTACGCAGCAGGATGCGCTTGACGTAATTCCAAAATTGCCTGAGATTTATGACGAGCCTTTTGCCGACAGTTCACAGATTCCGACATTTCTTGTCAGCCAGCTTGCACGACAGCATGTTACCGTCTCTCTATCAGGTGATGGTGGCGACGAGCTTTTCTGCGGTTACAAACAATATCCCAAAGCATTAGCCCATTGGAGAAAGATTAGAAGAATTCCTCATGCATTGAGGAAATCAATAGCTGTACCAACGTCATGGTTGCTTCCAGATGCTCAGTTTGGAAATGAATTTTTGGCTAAAAAAATTAAAGCATTTAGCCAGAAAGATATTGTCTCTTTTTATGATGTAATGGTGTCACAATGCCTTGATGCGTCGTTTTTTATTGCAGGAAAGGTAGCTTTTGAAGGGAATTACAGTGGTCATTGCTTTGGTCAAAGCCTTGATGCACTTATGGCTGTTGATATCACCAGATATCTTCCTTCTGATATTCTTGTCAAAGTCGATAGGGCCGCGATGAATGTGAGTCTTGAAACGAGGTTGCCACTTCTTGATTACAGAATTATCGAGTATGCCCAGAGGTTGCCGGAATCAATGAAGATAAGGAATGGAGAGAGTAAATGGATTCTGAGGCAGCTTCTCTACAGGTATGTTCCCAGAGAGCTCATCGAACGTCCTAAAATGGGTTTTGGTGTTCCTGTAACAGATTGGTTAAGAGGCTCATTGATGGAATGGGCGGATGACCTCTTAAGCATACAATCGATTAAACGGTGCGACTTACTTTATGGAAAAGGAATTTTGAGGAAGTGGGCTGAGCATAAATCGGGTATGAAGGACTGGAGTAGTCAACTTTGGATGGTATTGATGTTCATGGCTTGGTTTAACCGATATGGAGGCCACATTAATGGTTATTAATGACAAAAAAATAGCAAGAGCTGTGCTTTACCTGTTCATGTTCTCTCTTAATTTCGAAATGGTAAACTTGGCTGGAGTCTTTGGAACTCTTTCAATTGGGCGTATAACAGGATTTATCTACATTGTTACGCTAATTTTTGTTAAATATCGATTCCGTATCGCAGGGCTGGTTTACTTGTTTTACGCTATAATGGCTTTTATAATGGTTATAACAGCTTCAAGTGTTTTTTGTATAAGTAATAAATATCAAAAAATTATTGACATTTCACTTATCCAAAATATAATTCTATTCTTTTTGCTGCTCCATCATGAACGTAATGATTCCGGAGTATTGAAAAAAAGTTTTTATGCATTTGCTTTGGGCTCAGCAGTTTTGTGTATAACACATCTATTTGGAATCGGAGTATCATCCTCAGCACAGCGCTTGACAATTTTTGGAGATAATCAGAACCTCCTCGGGTTGCGCCTGTCGATGTCAATCGTATTCTTGATTTATTCAGCACTGCTATCTGGTAAGCTAGTCCTCTGGAAAAGGGCAGCATTAATGCTGCCAGTACCTTTTATGTTGTCACTCTTGCTTTTAACGGGTTCTCGTGTTGCATTTATTTCACTGGTATTGATGCTCGCAGTTCTTTTAGCACTGTATATGTTTATCAACCCTGAAATAAGGCTTGGATCATCTCTGATATATCTTGGATTAGCACTGGCATTTCTTGTTCCAGCCTTACTCTCAAATGATCTGATGAATGAACGTTTATTAGCTGCAAAAGGGGGCGACTTAGCGGATAGAGAAAATATTTGGCGATCCTTTCTTCCTGCTGTATGGGAGAGGCTTATTATTGGATATGGCTATTCCGGATATGAGCAAGTTAGTGAAAGTATTTTTGGTAAAATCACCAGCCCGCATAATGTGTTTATCGAAGTATTACTTTATGGAGGAGTGGCAGCTTTAGCTTTATTTATACTGTTTAATGTACAGATACTCTTTAGCGGAATTAATACATACTTTAAAAGAAATGAATATATAGGGCTTGTCTTCTTGATTCCATATGCAGGAGTATTAATTAGTGGTCAAGCGCTTGATACAAAGATGATGTGGTATATTTTGGCCTATAATTCCATTTCACTACTACAGGAGAATACTGCCAAAAAAAGACAATATGCAGTTACCTAATTAGTCGGTAAAGGTTAATTGATTATTCATTCCTGATTTTATATGAAAATATTGTGTTTTATTGATTCACTGGGATCCGGTGGGGCACAACGGCAACTCGTAAACTTGGCAATTGGCCTTAACAAACGTGGGCACCAGATTCGTTTTCTTGTGTATCATCAGGATGATCATTTTTTACCGCTTTTACAGAAAGAAAATATCCCGTGTCAGGTTATTCATCCTTGCGGTTATGTGCAAAGGGTTTTGGAGGTTCGGAGAATTCTCCGAAAGGGGTGGCAGGATGTGGTGCTGTCATTTCTTTGGGCTCCTTCTTTGTATGCCGAAGTAGCTAGAGTTCCAAAGTTAGAATGGGGGTTAGTTGTCGGTGAACGCTCAGCTAATCCAAAAATGAAAAGATTCTCAGGCGTATTGTTGAAGCAATTTCACCGTTTAGCCGATGCGGTAGTATGCAATTCACATACCAACCGACTTATGTTAGAGGTGACGTTTCCTTTTTTGATAAAGAAATTATCTACGGTATATAATATGGTGGATTTAACGTTGTTTCGGACTGCTTATAACCGTACCATTATTCCTTTTCGCATTGTAGTTGCCGCTAGTTATCATGTAAATAAGAACATAATGAATGTGGCAAAAGCCTTACTTATCCTGAAAGAGAAAAATATAAAATCTTCATTTGTTTTGGATTGGTTTGGCGCATTACGCAAAGATTCAAATCAGTTCAAACAAGCGGAACTGTTTATAGCTGAAAACGAAATAAGTACGTCGCTTCGTTTACATTTAGCAATCAGGGATATCGTTGATGAATTTTCTCGAGCTGATGCAGTTGCCCTTTTTTCCTTCTTTGAGGGTATTCCTAATGCGGTGTGTGAAGGTATGGCGTGTGGCAAACCAATTTTAATGAGCAATGTTTGTGATGCTTCAAATTTGGTTATAAGTGGTAAAAATGGTTTTGTGTGTGATCCGGAATCACCTGAAGATATAGCTGAAAAAATACAAAATCTTGTTGAACTAAATGAATTTGAGCATGAGCAAATGGGGCGCGAATCCAGACGGTTAGCTGAATGGCTTTTTGATGAAAATACTGTTCTTGATAAATATGAGCAGATTCTGAAATCTGTTGCGAATCACAAGAGACTTTCCACTAATTGTACATGGCCGAGCTATGTGCCTCAATCTGCGCTAAAAACGGTTGAGCGGTGGCGAAAAGCTTAAGCAGTGAGTTCTGAGATAATTAATTGTTCATTTTTCTAATCTTTATCCTAAAATAGGTTCCTATAAGTTATAAATTGTGAATATATTAAAGATTTAATTAAAATATATTTAGGTTGATTTCATGGACTTACTTTTAGCAGTCTTTTAACGAGACGATGTTCGTCTGGAATGTAAATAAACGATACATTTCTATATGTGTGTTGCGAAATATCTGAAAATAAATGTTAACCCATCATTATTTTATAAAAAATTAAACTGCGTTTTTTGCTGTGGAGAATGATTGATTATGATAATATACCGTCAACGCTGTGTTAGAGTTGCTGAAGTTTGGTTTGATTCAGGCTTGGCTCCGGATTCAGATGTAGATGTCGTTAGTATTCGGCGTTCTTTGCGTCCAATTAATGGGCATCATAATATTGCGTCTCAAACGTTAGTCAGCGATCTTACGATGTCTGTTGATTTGCTGCTCAACGTGATGAGCGGTACCAATCGTTACGAAATAAGACGTGCAGAAAAAACAGATAATTTAAGCTATAAAGTGTTGATAAGTCCTTCATTGGAGGATTATAAATCATTTGTTAGTTTTTATAATGCGTTTGCTTCAAATAAGGGATTATCGGTTATCTCAAATCATGGACACAAAATTAATTTAAGTTATATTCAGAACAGAAATATTATCTTAACATGCGTTTTAAAGGCAGGCAATCCATTAGTTTGGCATTCCTATTTTGTCTATGGGAACCGCTGTCGTCCTATCTATAGTGCTTCGCATTACCGTTATACGAATGATACTCAAATGCGTAGTCTGATAGGTCGAGCAAATCGTTGGTTACACTGGCAGGATATGCTGAAGTTTAAAGAAATAGAGTTATGTAATTATGATTGGGGGGGGTGGCATACGGGAAATGATTCTGTATTGCTGAAGATTAACAAGTTCAAGGAATCCTTCGGTGGAGTACAAACAACAGTGTATGATGCACGTTATGGAATAACATTACTTGGGCGATTGGAGAATGCAGCATTGCAGGCTTTTCATAAATTGTAAAGAGATAAATAATTGATGAAATATTTAAATGTTTACTAATTAATATGGGAACTTCTGCTCGTTATCTTTTTCGATTTGACGATATTTGTCCTACAATGAACTGGAGTGTCTGGGACCAGATTGAGCTGGTTTTGTTGAAGTATGATATAAAGCCGATACTTGCAGTTGTTCCCGATAACAAGGATCAACAACTAATGGTTAGTGATGCGCGTATTGATTTTTGGGATCGTGTTCGTCAGTGGCAAAGTTGGGGATGGACAATTGCTCTTCACGGTTATCAGCATGTTTACGTCAACCAAAAATCGGGATTATTGGGAATTACTCCTAACAGTGAGTTTGCCGGGCTATCTCGAGAAATTCAAGAGACAAAGTTGCGTAAAGGATTAACTGTATTTCATTCAAATGGTATACATACAGAGACGTGGATCGCTCCGTCACATTCTTTCGATGTTCTGACATTGGAACTTCTAAAAAGTTTGGGAATACTTATCATCAGCGATGGATTCAGTACGCGTGCTTATATAGATCGAATGGGTCTGGTTTGGATCCCGTGCCAGCAGTGGGAACGAATACGTCCTCAAAAAGCAGGATTATACACTGTTGTTATTCATCCTAATTCATGGTCAGGTGATTCCGTAGAAAGATTTGTTCAAGATATTATTGCATTTAGGAAACAGATAACGAGTCTCTCACACTTGTTAGAAGTCACTCAGTTATTACCATTGTCCACATTAGAGAAATTTATTTATTGGATAAAAAATCTTTGGCTATTTCGCGTTAAAGGGATTTTGAGATATATAATACGATTGTTTGCGTAATTATGATATGCCAAAGTGATAATTTGCGAGTTTTGTAATATAAAAGGAAGCTGGATTGTTATATTTTTATGCGGTGTGCATATAAATGCAGTTTAACCGTTAAACGTATTATTTTCATTTGTAGCTTATTCGTACATCGTGCTGCGATGTATTGGCTGTACAAATGATTCTATTTATATCGATCTTTATATTTGAGCATCTTACTCGCAGCAATATTAGATATTTATAAAAATAACTACCAAATATTAGTGCGAGAAAAATTTATAATAATAGATAAGGGTGGGGGTTTTTATGCGTGTTCTTTGGACTCATAATTTTAATCCGTCATTATTAAACTCAGGTTGTTTTATGCATACAACAGCAAAGGGTTTAAAGGAGATTGGGGTTGATCTTCATCTTGAATATCTTGGTGATTTACGTTCACCGTTACGAATTGCACACAAAAGAAAATATATTCGTTTATTAGCTGAGAAGTTTGATATTGTACATGCCCAATATGGGTCTGCCTGCGCTTTGGTAACTTCTGCTGTTAAAGATCAGCCGACTATTTTGACGATACGGGGCAGTGACTGGAAGAGGTACGGGTCACCGATTAGTTTTAGTTACTATCATTCCTGGATGGCTTTTTTGATGACACGTTTTAGTCTTCCTGGTTATTCCGCTATAATTACAGTTTCAAATAGATTTAGGAAAAGTATTGAGCCTTATGCTCCAAAAGCTAAGTATTTAGTGTTACCAGCAGCAATTGATCTTGATAAATGGCCCGTATATGAATCAAAAAATCAAGGAATGTATAAGCGGGTTTTATATACAAGTCAAAGACTTTATGACCCAGTAAAAAATTATGAGTTATGCAAAAAAGTGATGAATGTTACAAATAAGCATATAAAAGACGTGGTATTAGTGGTTGCAACTGATATTCCTTATGAAGAAATGCCAGCATTTGTGGCATCATCTGATGTGATTTTATGTACTTCAGAGTCTGAAGGATGGCCAAACTCAATTAAAGAGGCTTTAGCGTGTAATGTGCCGTTTGTCGCTACAGACGTCAGTGATTTAGCTGATATTGCTGCACAGGAGCCTTCATGTAGAGTTTGTTTATCAGATGTGAATATTTTAGCAAAGAATTTATGCGAGGTTTTGCAAATGCCTCGTCCACGAAATTTAAGAAAGTTTGTTGAACCAATGGATATCAAGGCATCAAGCATCAAGCTTTGTTCTTTTTATGAATCACTTTTAAAAAACTGATATCTTATTGGTTTTTGTTTCGTATTGAACGCCTATAAAAGTAGTGCAAATAGACATTTATTTAAACTATGCGGAAAGCCCTGAAATATAAGACACAAAGATACTTTAGATTCGTAGAATTCCTTTTTAACTATATTTTTTTTGAGATGCCAAAAGGTTTAGACTTTTCCTTGAGGTGTAAATCTATTGGGATAACCCATACTGGGAATCATGGCTATGCATTAACATCAAAAAAAGCTTTAAAAAATATTTTACTTAACATTCCGTACTCAGGTAAAACATTTCTTGATATTGGAAGCGGCAAGGGCGGAGTGATATGTTTTGCTTATGAACTTGGATGCATTAAAAGCGAAGGTTTAGAGTGTGAAAATTTTTTGCATAACATTGCAAAAAAAAATATTCAAATACTTAACTATAAATCTTCAGTTATATCTACTAATATTGATGCACGATTATTTAATAGGTATTCAGAGTATGATATTTATTTTATGTTTAACCCTTTTGATGATAATATATATGCGCAAGTTATCGACGCTATTGTTAAACAGGTTTTAAATGCGCCTTGTAAAACAAGGGAAAAATATCTAATATGTTATGGACATGCAAATTTAGATGCTGTTTATTCATCAGGTGTTTTTACCCTTCAAAAGGATGGTATGTGTCCTTATAGAGGTAACAGCTATAAAATATATAAAATTAGTTATATATGACTTATCTTTGTTTGTAAATATAAAGTGTAGTTTTGATATTTATTTGTCATCTAAGCACTCGCCAGAAATTAATTCCGTAGTAAAACAAGGTACGACACCCAATAGTCATACTTAAACAACTTGATTTTACAGAAAGGCTTGTTATTGAGCGGGATGGCTTATAAATGGGTGATGTGACAGAGTTGTATACTTGAATTACTGTCCCAATAATTGGTAAATATTCTGTTTGCGTCTTATGCAAAAGTCTTTATATCTTCACTTTGGATAAAGATCAATTATTTGCGAATAGATATGAGTTGTTCCTGATCATTGCTATTTTGCAAATTGCTTTAAAAAATATTTTAACAGGATCTATAGTTTTGTGATTTGTGAGTTGTGTTTTAATTTGTAATATTCTCAATATCTATGCGTTTTAGAGATAGTCAGTGCTTATAACTACTAAAGATATGTTTAAGTTATCTTCATTTTTTTGTATAAAGCATATTCCTGAGTACGCGAGAGAATAAATCTTCAATAAGATTCGTTTGGCAATACAGTCGGTAGTAAAAAAGTCGTTTGTTAGGCATCTTTTTGCTTTTTCGATATGTTTTATCAATTGCATTATTGTTGATAGCCTGCTAAATAAGTACTCTGCATAAGCCCTTCTGGAATCCTTTTTAAAATAGTTAAATATTTACATGATATATTCGTTATTTGTTTGGTATTTCCAGCACAATTAAACGTGTGTTATTTATCAGGAGCTATTTGTTAGAGTACCAACTCTTTTCGGAGCGCCCTGTGAAAATTTTGATTTATAAATCAAACAATGCAATAAAATGAAGCTTTTGTTTTGTCGATTTACTCAATGCGTTTTTTTAGCTATACAAATTATTTATAATTATTAGATGAATACTTTGAATGTATGGATATTGCAGACTGGTGAGCCATTACATATCGATAAGGGTAATCCACGCCCGATGAGAGCAATGAATCTTGCAGATTCATTGGTTAAGGCCGGTCATAAAGTTGTCTTATGGAGTGCAGCTTTTAATCACCAGGAGAAGCAACAAAGGCGTTGTGTAAAACAAGACATAAAAATTTCTTCTCATCTTGAGATTCGACTTATTCAAAGTCCTGGTTATAAACGCAATATTGGCGTTGGTAGGATTTTAGATCATGTAATAATGGCAGTGAACTTAATGAATAGACTTAATTCAGAAAAGGTTCCGCCGGATGTTGCTTTTATTGGTTATCCACCTATAGAGGTTGCTGCGGTTATGATTCATTGGTTAGCTAAACGAAGTTCACCATGTATATTGGATATTAAAGATCAGTGGCCAATTTTGTTCATAAATGAATTCCCTACGATCCTGCAGCCTTTAGTGAAAATACTCTTATCACCTTATTATTATGTAGCTAAACGTACAATGCGTGAAGCTACAGGTCTTTCCTCAATGGCTGAAAGTTTTTTGTTGTGGGCAATTAGTTTTTCAGGTAGATTGCCGAATAAAATGGATAGAGTCGCTGCATTAACAACCCCACAAGGATTGGTCTCGATTAAGGATTTAGAATCAGCCAGACGGTGGTGGGATGAACAGGGTATTCGAAGTATGCTTGAGCCAAGAATATGTTTTATAGGTAGTCATTCACCAGCCTTTGATATTAATCCTATATATGAAGCAGCTCAATATTTTATTTCAAAAGGGATATCATGCGAATTTGTTATTTGTGGTGGAGGCCGGTCGTCAGATGAATGGCGAAATATGATGAATGGTCTACCAAATGTTATATTTGTTGGTTGGATTGATCGCGCACAGATAGAGTCGCTAGCTGAACGCTCAACAGCAGCGATAGCTCCCTATCATAATTTTGAGAATTTTATCAAAAATATACCTAATAAAATAATTGACGCACTCTCATTAGGTTTGCCTATACTTAGCCCTCTACAAGGTGAGGTTGCTCATTTAATTAATAAATATAATATTGGCTTGCGTTATGGAACTGATTCAGGTAAATCACTTTTTCAGTGTATTGAGCTATTGATCTCAGACGCTTCATTACGGAATAATTTTTCTGCGAATGCTTTAAAATTATATCGTGAGGAGTTTTCATATGACAAGGTATATAATGGGCTAGTTAAACACATAGAAGTACTTAGTCAAAATAAGCAAAAATAAGAATAAATTAATAGTAAAAGAAAAAAACTTGTGTTCCAGTTTTGTCGGTATATAGCATCATATTATTATTCGGTGAAATTTTTAAATATTTAAATAATCTATATTATTAGCCATTATTTAGATGTGTTTTTTTGTATTGTTTGTTTGGTTTTTAATGTTTTGAGTATATGATTGTTTGTCATTCACAAAAATATTTGGTACTTATAATATTTGTTGAATGGTTTAAATTTCAAAAATATAAGAGATCTAAATAGATATATAATATTGACAATAGATCTGTTTTAGATTCTCTTGAATCTTTGTCGGCATCATAAGAGAAAACAGCACGTATTAAATTAGAATGGAAAAACGTAAGATTTGGTTCAAAGGAGCTATTGTTCTTGTTGATCAGGCAAAAGTTAATATACTTTCGCCTACAGCTCAGTTTGGTATAAATGTTTTTGAAGGTATTCGTTTTTACTGGAACAATGATCATCAGCAACTTTATGTTTTTCGTCTGAGTGAACATTTGGATCGTCTACTTGAGTCATGCAAATTGATCGGAATAAATTGTCCATATTCATTCAAACAAATTGAGTCTTTTTTATTTGATACAATACATGAGAATCAATACAGAGAGGATATTGCTGTCCGTATGACAATATTTATTGATGGAGAAGGATCTTGGAGTTCTGTTGAACCTGTCGAAATGTTTATCGCTCCGATAAAAAAACAACGTACAAATCCTGAAAATATTAAAGGGCTTTCGGCTTGTGTGTCTACATGGGAGCGGATTAGCGATAATTGCTTTCCTCCGCGTATTAAAGCAGGAGCTAATTACATTAATGGGCGATATGGTCAACTTGAAGCTAAGCGTAATGGTTATGATTTGCCCATATTTTTAGGGCGAAGTGGGAAAGTTGCTGAAGGCGCAGGGGCTTGTTTGTTCATGGTTCGTCGTGGTGTGTTAATAACACCTACATTAACGTCATCAGTTTTAGAGAGTATTACTCGCGCAACACTTCTTGATCTTGCTGAAAAATTGGGGTTTAAGATTTTCGAAAGAGAGATTGATAGAACTGAACTTTATCTTGCAGACGAGGTATTTCTGTGTGGCAGTGCAGCGGAGATAACTCCAATAATATCTTTAGACAGAATTGCTATAGGGACTGGTCTGCCGGGAGAGATTACAATATCTTTGCTACGACAGTATCTCGAAGCGGTATGTAATACGGGAGGACTTTATTCACATTGGACTGTTCCTGTATATCGCTAATGCTCTTCATAATTACTTTTATCTGTAATATGTTTGATTTTCAAAGTATAATGTTATGAGAAGCAATGCTTA
This sequence comes from uncultured Bacteroidia bacterium, assembly GCA_903834845.1. Taxonomy (GTDB): domain Bacteria; phylum Bacteroidota; class Bacteroidia; order Bacteroidales; family Prolixibacteraceae; genus JAAFHB01. The sequence continues at coordinate 14,925 of CAILKW010000657.1, forward strand.
AACGTTTTATAGATTTGGTTGTTGGTGTTATTTTAACGGTTCTGTTTACTCCTTTATTTTTGCTGATCAGTTTTTTGATAAAGCTTGATTCAAAAGGTCCGGTATTCTTTATTCAGAACAGGTTAGGTAAAAGTGGTGTTGTATTCAGGATGTTTAAATTTCGCACAATGGTCATGAATGCAGAGCGTATTGGTACTGGTCTTTTCAGCTATTCTGATGATTCCCGTATCACGAGAATTGGCAAGTATTTACGAATGACAAGCCTTGATGAGATGCCCCAAATTTTGAATGTTATTCTTGGTTCTATGTCGTTGGTTGGCCCGCGTCCTCCTGTGACTTATGAGCTTGGTGATTATAATGATTTTACAGAATATATGAAAGTCCGTTTTAAGGTTAAACCAGGTATGACTGGCTTAGCGCAGGTTTCCGGTAGGAATGAATTGAGCTGGAATCAGAAGATGGAGTATGACAACTTGTATGTGGAGCGATTTGAGCATCACGGGGTAATTGAAGATATTTTGATCTTGTTTCGAACACTCTTTGTTGTATTTTCAATGGGCAATATTATTGAAAAAAATCCTGGAAAGTCAAAATGATGCAATGGTTGCAGGCTAAAAGGTTGTCTGAGGTCCACGGTGATTCGTTTTTTATTTTCGATGAGGATAAATTTAAATCGAATTTTCTAAACTTGAGTGCGGCATTTAATTCTTTCTATTCTAACACCCGTATTGCTTACTCTTATAAGACAAACTACACACCCGCCATTTGCAAGATCGTTAATGAAATGAATGGTTATGCTGAAGTCGTGTCCGAAATGGAGTATACACTTGCAGTGAATCTCGGTGTTGATTATAAAAAAATCATTTATAATGGTCCTTATAAGTCATTTGAATCCATACGGATAGCTTTGATTTCAGGGTCTATTGTCAATCTGGACTCAATGCGAGACTATTATAATCTTTTGGTTGTCTCTGTTGAATTTCCTGAAAAAATAATATCTGTAGCAGTACGGTGTAATTTTCCTATTGGCAATGAGCAGCCATCACGCTTTGGATTTGATGTTGATGGTGATGAATTTCGAGATATTATGAACAGTATAAAACTAAGGAAAAATATTAGGTTGAGTGGTCTTCATTGTCACTTTCCGGATAGAAATCTTGATAGTTTTGGTGTTCGAGCACAAAAAATACTCAACTTATCAAGCCAGCTTTTTAATGACCCGCCTGATTTTTTGAACTTGGGTGGTGGTTTTTTTAGCGGAATGCCTGATTCGTTACAAAAAATGTATAAAATGAAGTTACCTTCGTTTTATGATTATGCAAAATTAATTGGTGAAATGTTCAGTGACGCCTTCAAGGGCTGCCGAAAATTGCCAATATTGCTCATTGAACCTGGAACAGCTTTGGTCGCTGATACGTTCATGTTCTATACAAAGATTATTAGCATTAAAAATATTCGAGGCCGTCTTATTGCTACTGTTGCTGGAAGTATATTCAATATCAGTCCAAGCGCACGTTCGATTAATCTTCCAGTAACGATACTACGCCAATTATCAGAATCTGTATCAGAGAGTGAGGATAAGTTTTATGATATTGCAGGGTTTACATGTATTGAGGCCGATTATTTGACCAAGGAATTACTTGGTACTATGGATGTAGAAGATTTTCTGGTTTATGAAAATGTAGGATCTTACTCAATTGTGATGAAACCTCCGTTCATTTTACCTAATGTTCCCGTTTTAAAGAAGTCAAGCTCGGATACTGCCTTTACTTTGATTAAACATCGCGAAACCTCTGACTATATTTTCCAGAACTTTGTGAGTTGATAGTGGATCTCATTTATATTACAAATAATATTTTGCGAGCTGAAATAGCTCAACATGCTGGCGTTGATCGTATTATGATCGATTTGGAGATTAATGGTAAAGTTGAGAGGCAAGGACATCTCAATACCGTGATATCCCGTCATACACTTAAAGATGTGAGAAATCTGCGCGGAGTTTTACGTGACGCGTCTTTGATGGTGCGTGTTAATCCGATATTTCCAGGTTCACGTGAAGAAATTGAGCGATGTATAGATTTAGGTGTAGACATTCTTATGCTGCCTATGTTTACTACTGCTCGTGAAGTTGAGCAATTTATTTCTATGATAGATGGCAAGGCAAGGGTTTGCCTGTTGCTTGAGACTGGGCAGGCATTGGCGCGTGCCAATGATATTCTGAATGTTGTAGGTATCGATGAAGTTCACCTTGGGTTAAATGATCTCCATATTGCCTTGAAGTTAACGTTTATGTTCGAGTTATTGTCTGGAGGTTTAGTGGATCATTTTTCAAATATTCTTCAATCAAGAAACATTAAATTCGGGTTTGGCGGCGTTGCTCGATTAAACAGGGGGCCTTTAAGTTCTAATATGATTTTAATAGAGCATGCAAGGTTAGGTTCCACTCAGGTAATTTTGTCAAGAGACTTCAATCAAGTATTTGAGACTGTTGGTGAAACAGGGGGAATTGAAGGGTTTTGTGAAGAAATTCGCCTGTTAAGAGAATTTATAATTCAAGCTGCTAATACTACTGAACTTGAATATGACATTAATTCGGCAAAAGTTCGCAAAGTTGTCCAGGTCATTGTCGGTAATTATAAAAATTTATATTGAATATCATATTTATGACAGCATGCAAAAAGTCTTAATTGCTGGTGGTTGCGGATTTATCGGTCACAGGGTTGCTAACCTGTTTTTAAAGCAAAATTATCAAGTTTTTATAGTCGATAACTATTTGTCATCCGATTTGAGTATAACGACTAATTTAGACCATTATAAATTAAGGCTAAGGTCTTTGTGTGGCGCCAAGATAATTGACGCTGATATTTGTAATGTAAATAAAATAAATACGCTTTTTAATAGATTAAAGCCTAATCTTGTTGTGCATCTCGCTAATTGTCCAAGTGCTAAAGTAGTAAATTCAGAGCCATTTCTTTATGGTGAGCAAATAATTAATGGTACATTGTCATTACTTCAGGCTTCATTGTCAAATAATGTGTGTAAATTTGTTTATGTTTCATCCAGTATGATCTATGGGGATTTTCTTTCGAGTGTTATAAATGAAGATCATCCGATTAATCCAATTGAATTATATGGTACATTTAAAGCTGCTTCTGAATCTATAATTCGAAGCTACACTAAATCACATGCACTATGTCATGCCATTATAAGGCCTATTGCAGTGTATGGTCCTACAGGACATACGGATTTTGTAATTACAAAATATATTAAAGCCACTAAGCAATCAGGATGTATTGTTGTGAATGGAATTGATAATTGCCTTAGCTTTACTTATGTTGACGATGTTGCATATGGTATTTATCTGGCAGCAATATCATCAAAAGCAATAAATGAAACGTTCAACACAGCAATTCCCGTTTTATAAATGTTAAATAGAATTATATCAATTAATCCCAGCTATCAATTTTATCGCATATAGATTTCCATTACCACAAAAAAAGTGGTTATTCGGAGAGATTAATCGAGACATAAAAATGAAATACAA
>CAILKW010000658.1 GCA_903834845.1 uncultured Bacteroidia bacterium
TCTGATTTTACTATTTGCCCTTTTTTAGAAAGCTCCAAGATTTTTTCTTTATCTTTTCCAATTGCAATCCGATGAAATAGTCCTGTCGTTTTCTGCCTACGTAATTCCCTGATTGTCCAATTATCAACGATTGCCTGTTTTTCATAAAATTCTCTGGCTAAATCATCGTCTATTTTAAGAAGTTCATAGTAATGAGACCATGATAATTTGTGTGACAATGTCTCACAAATTGGATATTTATTATATAATAATCTCATATAGTTCAAATTACTTCGACTAAATCCTTTTCCGTGTTTTAAAGTCAAGTCTTTTGCTAAATTCTCCAGCAGTTGCTTTCCGTAATCGGCTTTAAGTTTTCCTTTTTGTTCAAATTCAATTATGTCCTTCCCGATTTTCCAATAAGCTTGGAGCATTTCAATATTTACTGCCGAAACAATCTTACTTTTTGCAGATTCGTAGATATTTCCAATTCTATCTATGAGTTGCTGATAATCAATATTTATTCTTAATTCTATCATTTTTTTCTAATTTGTGTGACAACGTCACACATTTTTAGTTTATTGTAAATTTATTGTTCAAATATACTCAAAATCTTGTTATCTATTGTCTAAAATCAATTTATTTTTTAGTAATCCAAACCTCAATACGTTATCAACAGGTAAAGAAGTTTTTATTTCCCATACAAGCTTACCTTTTTCAAAATCATTTGATGTAATGCCCGGAATAATCGCTAAAATCAATGGTATCGTCATCGTGGAATATTAGGTCTTAGTGATAATCAATTTTGTTTTTTTTGAATTACCTTTAACGCCTGTCTATCCGAAGTTGTGGATATATCGGCCTTATGCGTAGGCTGTTATTGGCAATATTTTGCTGATTTAGTGCTGCAAACAAAATTCCCGCTTTATTAAGGGATCATTTTATGTCGCTCATTTCTGTTACCTTTTTCATCCTTGAACTTTTTTGTTATCGGCAAATATCCACAATTACATGAAGTGCACCGGTTCATGAAGAAACAAAAAAAATTATGCTTCAAAAATCCGGCTTTTCCAACGGATTTTGTTTCTGATCATATCCTTTAGATTTTATTGGATTTAGGGTGTGTAATAAATCAACTTAAACTTTAACAAAAACTATTGTTGACAGAGAATTAGGTAAATAGTTTTATTGCACAACCTAAAATTCAATGGTTGCTAGATTTGTGGCCCATAAGGTTATGAATTTGACAGATGACACTTTAACCAATGTGGGAAATCTGATCGGCGAACCAATCCCTCGATATACAATTTCATGCGAGAGATGCACAACAAAAACAACAGAAAACCAAATTGTTATTGGTTGTGTCGTGCTTAATACTTATTTTTACTTATGTCCTTTTTAATATTTTTTACCATTTTACCAAAATCCTTATCCTTTTTTCGTCTCTCAACAACCGATGATTCAAAATGGGTTTTCCCTTTTTCTATTTTCAGGTAATTTTCGTACGAATTTTTGTTAATCTCTCCTTTTTCAATGGCTTCAAGAACCGAACATCCTGTCTCCCTCGTATGTGTACAATCTTTGAATTTGCATTTTTTGGAAATTCTGAATATTATATCGAATGTGGTCTCCAATCCAAAGGCCGTATCAACGATTCCGACTTCTCTCATACCAGGATTGTCAATAAGTATTCCACCGTTTTCCAACACAATCAGTTCCATATAGCTTGTAACGTGCCTGCCCTTGTTGGTACTTTGGCTAATTGCATCTGTTCTCATTATTGTCCTTCCGGAAAGATTATTCAACAAAGCTACTTTGAAAAATTTATTATTATTTCGTCTGATATTTCTTTCCATCTGCCCACGCTTTACCAATCTCGTTCCCAAATGACCAATATTTTCTATCGGGCATTGTTAAAAAAAAGGCTTTCATTTCGTTAAAGTTTACATTTTCGCCTTCAATGAAATTGTCGTCGCAAAACGCTTCGATTATTTCTCCTATGACTATTGAGTTTGTTGGCAGTTCAATAATATTAACCAATTTACAGGCAAGGTTAAGAGGACATTCTTTTATTAACGGTGCATTCATTAATTCACCATATTCTGCAATAAACACTTTCGACTTATCAGTTTTACTCCCTGAGCAAATCCCAATATAATCGGTTTCAATTATGGAATTTTCACCGGGGAAATTAATACTGAACTCACTGTTTTCGCGAATTCCTTTTAACGAAAAATGACGATTCCCAATTCCCATAGCTATCATCGGCGGGTTTCCATTTGCTCTGGTAATCCAACCAACTGCCATATAGTTTTCTTTACCATTTACTTTTACTCCCAAAATGCTCATTGGCATTGGAATATAAACATTTTTTCCAATCTTTTTCTTTTGCATAATTCTTTGTGATTTAAGATTAAA
>CAILKW010000659.1 GCA_903834845.1 uncultured Bacteroidia bacterium
TAAAATTCCGGCAATACGAACTGATCCATAAGTATTGTTGTAACTCAATATTCCATCGGTATAAATTGATTTATCAGTGTGTTTATTGTATTGCCATCTTCCGTTCATGCTGGTGCTTACGGAATTACCGCCTGCCAAATATTTGTTTTCATACAATATCTCGGCAAAGTCAACATTTCCTCTGGTTTCAAATTTAAGATGTTCCGAAATGTTCCACATCAACTTTGCACTAACAATGGCACGGGTTTTTTTATCAAGTTTTGAGTTTTTGTAAATCTCCCAGAAAGGGTTGTTTTCCTTTTCTTCGGACGAAAACCAATTCATCTTGTACAAATTCCTATCCTTATTATATACCTGATAATTTTCTTTATATGACGTAAAATCTCTTTCTCTCGGAAAAAGGTACAATCCGGTAAGGGGGTTGTTATAATAACCTGCCCCCGGACGATTTTTGGTCTGCTCGTCCGAAAGCATCATATTTGAACTTACAGTTAGCTTATTATCAAATAGTTTGGTCATTTGATTAAAGCTAAAATTGTTTTTATGGTATTTATTGGTTGGCATGACCCCATTTGCAGAAGTATTGGAATACGAAAAGTAAGCAGTAGTATTATCATTTCCGCCACTGATCGAAATCGAATTCTTTGCATTTAGCCCTGTTTGGAAAAAATCCCTGATATATCCTTTCTGATAATTTCCTTTGGTTTTGGACCAGGAATAATCGGAACTGTTAACTGCACCGTAATCGTATTGAAATTCAGGAAGACCGGATACGTTTTCAAAAGTAAGTCCGGAGGTGATCGTAACAGTTGCCTTTTGAACATTTCCTTTTCTGGTACTTATCAGGATAACCCCATTGGCTCCCTGACTGCCATAAAGTATTGATGCATTGGCTCCTTTAAGGATGTTTATGCTTTCAATATCATCAGGATTCAGCTGTGAAAGCCCATCGCCGCCATCAGTTCCGCTATATGAACCGGGTTGGCCACCTTTGTTGTTAACCATTGGGATACCATCAATCACATACAACGGTTCACTGAGTCCGCTAATTGATTTATTGCCTCTTATAACAGCTTTAGTAGAACCACCGGCACCCGAACTGCTTATTTTAATATCAATACCTGCTGCCTTCCCGCTTAAAGCCTCCATAAAGTTTCCTGAGGATGTCCTTGTAAGCTCTTCACCGGATACTTTCTGTGAGGCAAAGGTCAATGACTTTTTATCGCGTTGAATACCTAATGCTGTAACTACGACTTCGGTCAACACCACATTGTCGGGGGTCATTTTCACATTGATCAAAGACCGACCACTTACGGCCTCTTCAATTGATTTCATTCCAACAAAAGAGAACAGTAGTACGGCGTTTGAGGAACTTACATTAATAGTGTAATTGCCGCGTGAGTCTGTTGTTGTCCCGTTCGTTGTCTTTTTTTGTATAATAGATACGCCAGGGATACTGTTCCCGTCTCCATCTCTGACTGTTCCTTTTACTGTTGTTTGTGCCAAAGTTAAAGTGTACGA
>CAILKW010000660.1 GCA_903834845.1 uncultured Bacteroidia bacterium
AATGGCAGGTTTATTTTACCGCAAACCACTTCAACAGGTTTAAGAAGACCACAAGTCTCATTAGCAGCTACAACTTTAATTGTAAGACTGTTGACCGGCCTATTCATCATATTTGAAATGTCAATTATATCTTTACCATTTGAAACAGGAATCAGATTTCCATTCACATACAATGAGTATTCCCCTTTGATTACCGGCTTTTTCAATCCTTTTACTCCAGGGGGCAACTGCTGACGATACCACACTGTTACCGGGAAAGTGACGCTTTGCAATGGGTTCGTAATATTGCCCCAGGTGCCAAATGGCGGATCGGAAAATCTAAATGCAGGCCTCCACGTTTCCTTCCCTGCCGAAACCATCCAGGTGTCATCGGTACTTAAGGCAATACTTTTCCCGTTTCTCAACCTGATTAAACCTTGTAAAAGAAGGCCTTTTGTCTGAATTGTACTTACTTCAAACACATTATTTCCTGGTTTGAGCATACCTGAAATGTCGTAAGTTTCGGCTGTTTTCCAGTCATTATCTGAACCAACAGGTTTTCCATTTATTTGTAAATCATAACTTTGATCGGCTGTGATCGCAATCTTTGCAGTTTTAACATCAGCATCTAAATAAATTTCTTTTTTGAAGTTTCGAACTCCACCTTCTATTTCGGGGATGTGCATTGCATTATCGTAATAGCTTATCCAACTGGCATCCCAGCCACTCAGGTAACGCTGTATTCCGGTTTTTTTATTAAATTCATCTGATATTTTGACGGTTCTCCAGTTTGTATCATTAAAACTGTTATCAGCCCAATGATTTTTTAAACCATCATTAGCCTCACGTTCAGGTTTGAATCTCATGATTGGAAGTGGAAGTGTATCAGATTCTAAAGTGGAAGTCCATTTATTATCAAGGGATTGGAGTGCTAATTGAAATTGCCAGTCACCATCAATAACAATTTCGGGCATAACGAGGTTGTTTTTCCACTTCTTTTCAATGATCTGATCATTTTTATTTATAGAAACTGAATGTGTTTGACCTGATTTTCCCCAACCTTCGATCATAAGTGATTTTTCACTTTTAATAATTTTGTAATTAACAAGATCGGTGTTTTCAACCAGACCTTTAATGGATTCCGGTTTCTTTGATTCAATGGCGAGAAAATAACTTTCACGAGGTTTGAAATCGAGGATCAGCTCCATTCTGCCATCTTTCACCTGATAATTCCCGAAAGGCTTTATAGCTCCGGTTTCAGGATTCCAAATCGAAGGAATTCCAATGTCACGGATTGAGATGTTATATTTTTCAGTTACATTCCGATCATTAACTAATTGAAATATTTCTGTGCTATCAATCCGGCGGTGATTAAACCGGAAGTATGCACCATTGTTGCTTTTTACTTTTAAGTCGGGAATAATCGTAATATTAATGATATCAGAAAGTTGACTAAGAAAACGTGTATATAATGTTGTGCCGTTGAGTTTGTTTGTTTTTGAGGTGAAACGATTGGTTTGGGCTGGATTCCATTGGTAATACTCGTCGGGACGAAGAGCTGACGGATCAAATCCGAATAGGTCTTTTACTTTTGCGGCAACCAGTTCGTCATTAACAGGTCCGTTTTCTGAAAGAACAGGTAAATCTTTAAGTCCAATTACAATTCCACCTTTTTCAACAAATAATGCAATCTTATTTATCACATCAGTTCTGATAGAATGGATTGCAGGCATGATCAGAATTCGGTAAGAACCGTTTCCTGCTAAAATTTCTTTCCCTTCAATCTTAGATTTGGCAAGTGACTCAGGGTCAATTATATCATAATCAATATGGTTGTCGAGTAATTCCTGTTGTACTGCTTTATAGAATGTGTCATCCACCTTATCAGGATAACCGTTAACCCATAAATCAGTTAGTGGATAAAGAATTGCCACGTCACATACTGCCTTCCCTTGAGAATTCATATATGAAATTCGGCTGGCAAACTGAGCCAGTGGTTTGAAATATTTCCAATAAGGATTTGTAAAGAACCAACTTGGAGGCCAATCCGATTGACTTTCAGGTGTATCCATAGTGTAATGGAAAAGATGCGGAATAAACATGTTTATTCCATAAACCCCCAACATCGAAAAACCGTACTTATACTCCTCCGGTTGAATGGTATAACCGCCACCTCCCATTGCTTCAGCCATTACCCTTTTCCGATTAAAAATATGGGCGATTGAGCTGATTTGTTTTGTATTATACCAATCTATCAAACGTGGAAAACCATAGCGATACTCCTCATTGTCAGTTCCCGGAACCTGAAGTGCCCCCATTGTCGAAAAGTAGTCTGCCTCACGCTTGTAGTGAAGTAGTTTTTCTGCAGTGTGCCCCGTTGCCCATATCTTGTGGGCTGCACACCAATTGGCATATTGCTTGAACCAAGCATTAACATACAGCTCTTTGACTACATCAAAATAATCGTACCTGATTTTTTCCGATTTACCGGGATCTGAATAAATAATCAATGGCAGCTTATCTTCTAAATCATATCCTTTTATTTTCCGGAATTTCAAAAGAAAATCATCTGTCCAGAAGATATTACTAACCATCTTTGAAAAATTGGCAAATATTTCATCAAAGAAAATTCCCGGAATTGTGTTCCCGAAATATTGTCCGTAACGTTTGAAATACTCTTCATGTGTAATATCAATGAATTTTGCTACTGCTGCAGAATCAAGATAATCAATCTGGGCACCGGGATCTTTAACCATCTCGAAAGAAATAATTGCCCATCTCCCTTTTGGCACATTCCATTGACCTCCTGATTTCGCTGTTAGATTTATTTGAGAAGAATAATCATAATTTCCATTTTCAGAAATCATACCGGCAAAAACAGCAATTGGCTTTTGTTGAAGGTTTAAAGTTATCGTTTGAGGCCCAACTACTTCCATCTTATTATAGAAGAGAATTTTTTTAATAAACTCATCAGGATTTGCTGCAATTGTTCTGCCTCCTGCACTTCCACTTGGCCATTTATCTTCATCATAAAGATAAGTATTAAAACCTTTTAATGCACTGTATCTGATGGTTGTATCAACGGCTTTCCAAAATCCATCAGAAAAATATGGAGTTTCACTTTCATCAAGACCAGCTCTTGCATGTATGAAGGCACCACCTATTCCTTTATCCAACATCTGATCTATTTGCCAGGTTAGCTTTTCGGGCTTGAGGGTTCCGTTCCACGACCAAAAAGGGAGTAAACTGTACTCCGCAGGGGGATTGAGAAAATTTTCAGTAAGATTTTTAGTTTGTCCCGATAACAATAATGGAATTATCAAGACAATCAAAATCAACAAATGTTGTTTAAGTATATTCATGACAAAAATTTATTTAGTAAATTTTTCTATTTTGTTCTTACTCCCCAGCTATTCATCTCTTCAGGTTTTGTTGGCAGAGCTGAAATAACAAAAGAGTCCGGTTTTTTCCCTGAATACAGTATAGCCTCCTCTCCTTTTTTCAGATTAAGTTCTATCAGACCTTTATGCAGATGCATTCTGGCAGGTTCTATACCAACAAGTTTTACCTCACCCTGCATATCCGATTTTATGACACAGGGCTCTCCTGCAAGGCTCTTAACACCAATAAATTGCGTTATGCCCTCTTTGCGTAAGGCACTTACCAAAAAGGCCCCGTCAGTGCGAAGATGATAAAAGCTGGCATCTTTCCAAGTTGCTGGCATTGCGGGAAAAACACGAATAGTTCCTCCCCAATCCTGAATAAGCATATCCAGCATACTACGTGAAGCAGAAATGGGAGATTCAAAGGTTGGGTTTTCGCGCTCGCTGTATAAAGTATTTGGTGTAGCTGTGGGTATTCTTTCTGGTCCAGGCGGAACGCCAAACCGAGGTAGCATCTCCAAAGAACGGTTTAGCCATTTAAGTGCATTATCTCCATTACCCACGGCAGCCCATAAGGATGAGGCTCCGGAGAATTTATAAATACAATTATCTCCGTCCAAATCAGTAAAATGCCGAATTGATTTTTTCATCAGGGGAATCCGCTCTGGTTCGTTATCAATATTCATGTCGTACAAAGGAAATATTGAAAAAAGGTGGCTGTAATGCCTATGCGGTTTAGCAAAAGGTACTTCTTTCCCGATCATAATTCCATCCTCGTTGATGTTGTAGTCAGCCATTTTTTCAAGCCTCTCATTCCATAGGGGCAAAAGAGGATCGTCAATCTTTAGTCGTTCAGCTATAGTTATAAGGGTTTTAAATCCCCATCGTGCCAGGGCTATATTCAGGCTTGTTTCCTTCGCATTGCCATATTCATCAGAGTATGTGTAAGGTATATGATATAGTCCGTTATCTCCAAGGTAAAGGATGCGAAGATAAACGTTAAAAGCACGACGCATCAGAGGATATATGGAATCCCTAAGGCAAGTATCGTCAATGGTTCGTCTATTGTGAAGGTAATACATCTGCATAAGCCAGGGGAGCACTATAATATTTATCTCTTTGTCATTATTCTTATCATCAGACAAAAATAAGGGGGCATACAAATCGTCGTATCCAACGGGATTTCGTATTCCTGCGCAGTCGGATTGAAATGCTGCCGGTACATTTTCAATCAGTTGATCTTTATGTCTTTCAAGCAGTTGATATAAATTCTCCTCCAAGTCAGGATGATTAGTAATTCCAAAAGTGTAATAAGTTAATTGCACATTTAAATTCATCCAAAGCAAAGGCCAGGCAGTGGGTTTAAACCACGGCCCCATGAGGTCAATTACCGGTCGGTTGGGATGTGTTGCACTAGCCAGCTTATATAGTTGAATCCAGTAAAAGCTTTCCAGCCGGGCATCAGGGAATGTGACGAAACTGGCCGGATAGTAATTGTGCCACCAGACACGGTGAGCTTTTTCAATAGCTGCCATATCTTTTTTTTCAGCCGCTTTGATAGTTGTAACAGCGTCAATAGCCGAACCGCTTGCTTGTTTTCTGTACTTGCCCCAGCGGTTGGCAACAGTTACCAAAACCGTTCGTGAATCATCGGGGTTTGTTTTATCGCTCCAGGCTGTGGCATAGTCGTCTCCCATCAACAGATCCTGGATTATGGTTTCTATCCCGTCAATTCTTTCGATACGAAATGAGGGATTCTGCTTATATTCAACGTTTAGCTCTAAACCCATCGCTCTTTTCGCAATATACCTTGCACTCTGTGCCAACTGCGGTCGCAATGCAAATTTTGCTGCTTTTTCCCTGCCCGTAGTCTTCATGGTGACCACAATCAATTCTTCATTAGAAGGGACAAAACAACGAAATGATATTGTTCCCTCAGTTGTTACAAGCTCACCTCTTATTTCAGCATTCCAGAGATCGTTGCGAAGATGTACCTTTGTTATCTTACCGGCAGGAGTCAGAAGAAGCTGTCCGATGGGCAACCTACATGTTTCATAAGCACTTGAGGCTTTCGTTCGGTGGTCAAACACATCGGTTCTACCTATTTCAAAACGCAAAGTATTTGACTCAATATCATCCTTAAAAATGATAGTACCCAGCAAGCCATTGCCAACAAATGCACCCTCGAAATAATCTGCAGGTATTTTATCCCAGATTAAATCGTGTTGCGCCATATATTCAGGCCAGTTGACATTTAACCGAACTAATGGTTTTTTTTGTGCCTGACAGGGTAAAAGAATTGCATTTAAAATAAAAAGACCTGTTGCTAAAATTTTATTCATAATATACAGATTTTGAATCTTTGGTACAGATAATTGATGCCATCTCTTTCAGAAATATCTTATTCACATTTTTGAACAGTTGATGATCCGGAAAATTTGCAGAGACTCCCAACTGCCATTTATTGAATTTTACCAGATGGAGTTTATTCTCATTGAATTGCATACCAAACTTTAGAGACAGAAGATTAAATGAATCAAGCTCGGCATTTTTAATGTCATTTGCCATCAGCAACAAAACCCCTCCATTCCCTACCCATTTTCCGATAGCACCAGCTGCTTTAATTGTCATAAAATTTGGAGTTTTCGTTTACTTTTTAGTATGAATATTTACAAATGATTGGCTTACCTATCTCGATCCCATCTACATTGAACAAAAAATCCTGCGGCAGTGGCTTCGGATTGTAATAGATTAGTCGTTTTTTACTTGCCATATCAGCCTTAATACCTAATTTCCCTGAAATTGTCAGAACTGAAATATCAATAATTCCATCCTTTTCATTTAAACTAACCGGAGACTTCAGGATTGTTTGCCGGAACTTCAAAAAATCTGCATCACCGGTTATCCCTTCATCTACTTTCCACCACATAGCAATTGCACCTTTTCCATTATTTGGATGTTGAAGCGTCAATCGTAATCCATTGCCGTTTGCCATTTTAAAATTCTCCCTGATTGGCTGATATGTAAACCCGTCGTTGTAAAGTGACATTTTAACACCCTTATCGGCATTGTCCCACAAAAGACGGATGGCAATTGCCACATCCTCAAACCTGGCAAAAAAGGTGTTTGTCTGGTCAAATGATACTTTGCCTCCAATATCCGGTACAATAATTTTTCCATTTCCAAACCAGATTTCATCAAAAGTATTGGGCAGAATTATAGTAGAATTAAGGTAATCATTGATGCAATTATGATCTTTTTCACCTGAAGCCAGCATTACAAATTCTCCTTTGTTTTGTGCCACTTGCATAAAATACATAAGGTGACGTGCCTTGCCCCAGCCGCCGTTTGATGGATAGTTGGCAGGCATCAGGTGTTTCATCTTTTCGCCCATTCCATTGGCTGCCCAGGTTCCGTAATGGTCGTTTCTTCCCTCCATATTGTAGGCAATATTTAGCATCTGCGGTATTCGAGGACTGCTCAGGTAGGCTACAAAAGACTTATCATCAGGACTGTATGACTGATTAGATGAGGCTATTGAAACTTTATTTCCGACATAATCGCAACTAAATGAATTCGGAATACTATCCCACCTCTGTACAATAAATCTGTTTGTGCGATTCATCAACTCTTTTTGCTGAGTACTCAAACCTATTTCTTTCAAAATGGAAAAACAAATCTGGTGAAACAGATGGTTGTTTGTGTTTTCACCACCAAGCAACGGATTCATATATTTTTCTTCGAGAAGGTCACGGCCAAAAACACGATTATAGTCACGACTGTGAGCACCACCCAGAAATCCGCCACGTTGGTTATAATGCGAACATAAATCCGTAAGTAAAAAATTGAGTGCGTCAGCGGATTTGGATTTTATATCTTGGTCGGTTATGAATCTGTGTATCAAAAGAAGCGATTCAATGTCCACACCCGAGTAGGTAGGGCTGTCGTACTCCCGATTACCGTATCTGGCTAAATGATTCAACCAGATGTTGAAAAACTTTCTTCCTTCTTCAGTAACCGATGGTAAATTGTAAGCCTGTCCCATTGCTAACAAATTCCATATCCTCATCACGTAAATATTTGTATAGCTGATCCTTACATCCTGCTTAATTATTCCTAAGTGCGCATATTCAAATATTTGGTCAAGAGTTTTCTTTGCCTCAGGAGATAATCTGTCATCGAAAAGGAGTTTGATCAGAATACCGTATTGAACACAAAATTGAACGTTGTTGCCATCACCCATATCGCCCCCGGTCTCAGTCCAGCCCCAATAAATATTGCCATAAGATTTCGCATTTTTATCGGTTATTACTCTGGTTTGCAATAATTTCATAGTCCATTCGACTTGCTGCGGATTTAAGTATCGGGTATCCAGAGCATCAAGGAGGAACATAAAACCGTCACGAACCCCTAATCTGGGAGGAGATTGCTGAAGGGCATCCCATTCACGTTCAATTGAAGCTTTGCGAGCTTCAGGATTGGGCATCTGAGGTATTTTGTATGAACCATTTTTCTGAGCAGATAAGTGAAACACCATGCAAACAGAAAGGAAAAGAAAAAATGTTTTTTTCATGTGAATTAGTTTTAGAGTAATAATTTCACTTATTGAAATATCCTAAGCATTACTACTCCATGATGCCTTATTTCTGCACTATATGACCCGGCGAATTCTCCCAAATCTTTTTGTCTCCAGAGATCCCGAAGTTTCAGGTTTCCTGTCAGTCCCAGTTTAGAAAAATCCAGCGTAAATTTCTTGGGTGTTTCATCACCCCAACGAAAGTAAGATTGAGGCGTTTTGCCAAAATCATCCGTATTGAAAAGTCCAACTGCAAAAGAGCCGTCTTCCATTGGTTTTGCCCAGATCTGAACTCCATTTTCGTCAGCCACAAGTCTGGCAGGTTTTCCCAGCTGATCCTGATTAACTTCAATGACTTCGTCGTTAGTCAGCAGGTTCAGGGTAAAATCATCCAACTGCTCAATGGGGCAACCGATCAGTAACGGAGCTGCCAGCAGGCTGAAAATGCTGACATGGCTGTACTGTTCGTCGGGAGTAAGCCTGGAAGGATGCAACTCCGTAGGCCCCATACTCACATTTCCCACGATCATCATGTCGGGGTCGTTCCAGTGGCCAGGCCCGGCAAATTCTGCCCATTTATCTATGGTGAAAGCGAGTGAATACAGACTGGGCCAGCTATCCCTGATATCGGGTCCAGTGCGCCAGGCATTGGTTAAGCGAGCCCAATCAGCGGCTTTTTCAATTGGTGCATTATTTGAAATACTGAAAACCACATCCCTACCTGATTTTTTCAGGGCAGCCGACATGCGTTCCGTTGAGGTTACATCTATCCTCCAGTCGTATTTCAGGTAGTCAAAACCCCACTCAGCCATTTGCAAGGCATCATTTGTTTCAAACCTATATTTCCCTATTGGACCTGAGGCACGCCTGTTTGCCTTGATGGGTTCATGTTTATCTCCTCCCTTTTCAAAATCGGAGGAAGCACCCGGATAACCGGCATAACTATAGACGTAGGGAGTTGAGTAGATTCCGGCTTTTAACCCGAGGGAATGGATATAGTCAACCATCTCCTTGATTTTGGGAAACTTTTCATTCGGCTGAAGCGCATTCAGCTTTCCTCCCCTATTCCCTTGCCACGAATCATCTATATTGATGTAGCTCCAACCGTGGTTGTTCAGCCCCTTGTTCACAATGGCTTCTGCAGTGGAAATCACTTTCTCCCTGTCAATTTTTTCGGCCCACGAATTCCATCCATTCCATCCGATAGGAGGGGTTAGTGCAATGGTATCCCCTATACTTATTTTCAGTATTTTAGTTGCTTCTCCCAACTCATTTTTCGCTTTGAGTGTTGTAAAATAGATACCAAGTTTGCTTACTTTTCCTGTAATTATACCTGTTTTGGAGTCTAAGTTAAGTCCGTTTGGAAGATTCTCAGCGAAAAACTGCATCGGACGTTTCCCCGTAGTTGAAATAGAATATAGAAAAGGATTTCCGGGTGTGGCACCAAAAACTCTGGCAGAATTGATCTTTGGAGTTTGCGGAGGAGCAGGAGTCAGCATTTGTTTATCATCCGAATTTGGAATCAATCGTGGGAGGCTGTCGCCAATCATCTCAAATTTAGCGTTTGCCAAGTCACAGTAGGTCATCTTATTTTTCAACCCTCCGATATCGTCTGTAACCAACAGTCCCAGCCGTTTAATACCTTTCAGATTCAAATCAATCTTTTTGGCCGGATCACCGACCCTCATTTCACCACTTTCGAACAAAACTTTTTTGTCGCCTACCACAAAGAACTTTATAGGAATATCTTTGTTCGCTTTGTCATCCGCGCCGACCTCAGCCGTGAACCGTCTGGCATTTCCGTTCAGTAAGAATGGAAACACTGCGGTTGTGATTGAACCAATCCCTCTTTGATAATGAACCCCACCAATGCGGATAGTATCTTTAATGTAACTGCCTTTTGCATTTACCGGGCGGATTCCTTCCGAAAACGAAACTATTTTCAGATCATCTAACCATATATCGGTTGTTTTGGGAGTGCAACCTGCGGTAACTAAATAAAAAAATACAGTTAACAATCTGATAATTTGTTTCATAGTGATGATATTATTTGATTTTTGATTATGACTTTAAATTTTCATAAAATGACTTTTCTATATTTATTTTCCTGCTATTTTCTCCTTAATCATCATCAACACGGCCTCATCGCTCCACTCCTGACAATGACCAGCCATTGCGGTGAAGGAAATTTTTGCATCTGATTTTGGGTTTTCAGTTTTATCCAAGGACATTTTCAAAAACCTTGTTGCCACATTGGAATAAAGCCCGTCCATGTCACCTGTCCAAATCCAAATTTTACCCTGAAGTTTAGGTCCGAGCGTTGTCCAGTTTTTCTCCAAAACCTTCTTTAGATCATACTTTTCCCATTGTTTCGCAATGCTATGGTCTATTTTCCCGGTGATAGGATCAAACATCAAAGACGGCAAACCATCTTTACCTTTTGGCCCGAAGACCGCATTGTAAGCACCGAATTGTCCACCGGAAACCCTGTAATCATTGGTTCTGCTATTTAAGTTCTCTCCTGCAATCCAATCTTTCATCGAAAAAGTGGGTTCTCCATAGATGGTTCTTCTTCCTGGTTGCAGGTATCCCCAGTGATTGTAAAAAATAGTTGAATCATTATAAATATTGATTAGACCATAGTGTTCAAAATCAACCGGATCAGGACTGTACGACCATGTTCCGTCGAAGAAATCAGGATAGAAAATCTGCAAACCAAGAGCTACCCAACCACCTGTGGAATATCCTGTGAGGTATCGCTTTTTTGATTCAGGTTTGTAATTCACCAGTTTTTCAATCGCAGGTATCAACTCTTCGGTCAAGGCTTTCCCGCAAGGCCCATTATTTTCAGAATCAACCTGATAAGTGTCGCCGTAAGGGCCCTGCGAATCGAGATAGACGTAAATAACCTGCGGTGCAGTTTGGGCAAACCACCAATCTGTAAACTCTTTATCTTTTATATGACTATTTACAGCACTATATCTTCCGTTTAATCCCGGTGCACGGTAGCAAATCGGGTAGCTCTTACCGGGATTTTTAAAATAACCTGATGGCAACAAAATCGAAGCTTTCAAATAACGTGGTCTGCCCGAAAATTCCGAAAGAACCTTACTTTTGATAACCAACGATTTTACAAACTCATGGTTTACAATCACTAAAGGAGGAATAATCGTTTGAAGGGTGAGACTAAGTTTAACATCATTTGAAAAAATAAATGAATCTACCTTGCTATACAAATTCCCGGCAACGTTTTCGTTTCCATCATCTATGTTCTGTTTGTAAACTGCCTGATAATAATACTTTTCTGAAACACGCCCCGAAAATTTATCAAGTCCGTTGGCTAATACATCTTTGTTTTTTGTATCAATGATATATGTTTGGGTTGATTCCCAATTTTGAGGAGTTACGCCAAAAGTAATTTCAGAACTGTTTCGAGGTTCTTTTTCTCGCTGCCTTGTCAGGTGAAGAAACAGGCGTCCTCCTTTTATGAAAGATTTTTGGATTTCGTGCGAAACCAATATTTTTACTTCAGGAATATGAAATTCCTGTGCTAAGACTGTATTAATAACCAGACTAAGAACGATAAAAAGGGATACCAGTTTTGATCTTTGAAATCCTTTAAATATAACCTTCATTACTAATGTTTTAAAATAATATACTAAACGAATAAAAAGCAATATAAAAGGTAATCATTTGTCCTTTCTTACGGACGCAGCTATTCAAAAGACCCGCCAAAAGAATAAAAATCAGTAAATTAGCTTTCATTTTCAGACTTTATATGATTTTAATAAATTCATTATTTATTGCTCTCCACCCCAATTTATATTAGGAGTCTTTCCCATTTCAAGTATAAGTTTGCCTCCCTTTGTTATCTCATCATGGTAGAACCATTGCTTGTTCAGCTGTTTTCCGTTCAAATTCGCCGATTGAATATAGTAATTTTCAGGTTGATTGTTTTTTACCTCAATCACAAATGTTTTTCCTTTGTAATAACTAGAATCCAGATGGATGGTTATTTTATCA
>CAILKW010000661.1 GCA_903834845.1 uncultured Bacteroidia bacterium
TGATTCACATCTTTCAAAAATGCTGAAGATACTGAAAGATAAGGGAATACTCGATAATACAATCATTATTGTTACAGCCGATAACGGAATGCCATTCCCCCGGATAAAAGGGAACGCCTATACTTTGTCGAATCATTTGCCCCTGGCTATCATGTGGCCTAAAGGAATACAAAATCCGGGAAGAGTTATCAATGATTTTGTGAGTTTTACCGATTTTGCACCTACAATTTTGGAGGCAGCTGGAGTTTCCGAAAAAAATAGTGGTATGAATTCCATGGAAGGAAAGAGTTTGTTTCCAATATTTTCGGATAATCAGAAAGGGAAATTCCGCGAATTTATGGTTGTCGGTAAAGAGCGGACAGATCTGGGGCGACCCGATGATCAGGGTTATCCGATTCGAGGTATCGTTACCGATAATTACCTGTATCTTAGGAATTTCAACCCTGAACGATGGCCTGCGGGAAATCCCGAAACCGGATACATGGATTGTGACGGCTCTCCAACTAAATCATTCATTCTAAACGAAAGAAGGGTAAAGGGTAAGAGTAACTATTGGAATATGAATTTCGGTAAATTCCCCGGAGAAGAATTATATCTGAAAACAAACGATACAGAATGTATTAACAATCTCGCAGATAATCCGAATTATTCCGACATAAAAGATAAGCTAATAAAACAAATGGAACAAAAACTTCGGAATGACAAGGATCCCAGAATTTTGGGGAATGGTAAAATTTTCGATACTTATCCTTATTCAGAAGATAAATTCAGGAATTACTACAACCGCTTCATGTCAGGTGAAAAATTGAATGCAGGTTGGATAAACCAAACAGATATAGAAAAATCAAAACTTGAATAAAATGAAGGTTCAACTATTAAAAATTATCGGACTTAGTGCCGCCACACTTCCTTTTTTGGGCCAAAGTGCAATTGCTGAACAAAAGCCCAATATTCTATGGATTATTGCTGATGATCTTGGTACCGATTTGGGGTGTTACGGGAATAAAAGTGTTAAAACTCCATTTATTGACAAACTTGCCTCTGAGGGGATACAATTTACACAACTTCATTCCGTAACAGCGGTTAGTTCTCCCAGCCGGTCTTCACTTATTACAGGAATGTATCCTGTATCAATTAATTGCCATCAGCATCGCACTTTTAAGAAGAAAAGGCTTCCTGAAGGCATCCTGCCAATTACCGAATATTTCCGTGAAGCCGGATATTATGTCAGTAACGGCAATGCCATCAATAACAAACAACCGGGAAAGACTGATTATAACTTTGATTACGGAGACAAAAAAATCTTTGATGGTGCCGATTGGTCGGGCAGGAAGGCGGGTCAGCCATTTTTTGCTCAAATGCAAATCCATTTCCCGCACAGGCCGTTTGAAAAAGATTCGATTAATCAGGTAAACCGCAAAACAATTGAATTGCCACCAGTTTATCCTGATCACCCGTTAACTCGTGAAGATTGGGCACTATACCTCGAATCGGTTCAACATGTTGATGAGTATTTGGGAAAACTTATGGAACGCTTAGAAAAAGAGGGTTTACTAAAAAATACTATTGTACTATTTTTTGGTGATCAGGGTCGTCCAATGGTTAGGGCCAAACAATTTGTGTATGACGAAGGAACTCATACCCCATTTATTATTAGGTTTTCTGACCAAAAAATGGCCGGAAAGCTTGTTAACGATCTGGTTAGCAATGTTGACATTCCTGCTACTTCACTCGCTTTGGCAGGAATTGCTTTGCCTCCAAAAATGCAGGGACAAAATGTTTTTTCCGGTAAAAAAAGAGAATTTATTTTCTGTACCCGCGACAGAATGGACGAAACAGTTGACAGGATTCGTTCGGTGAGAAGTTCAAAATTCAAGTATATCAGGAACTATTACCCACAACTACCCTATTCACAGTTTAATACATATAAGAAAACCATGTATCCGGTATTGACACTTATGCAGGTATTGTATAAAAATGGAAAATTAACTCCCGATCAGTCCAATTTCATGAAACCAAGCCGCCCGGCTGAAGAGTTATACAGCTTGGAGAGTGATCCTTTCGAAATGAAAAATCTGGCTGCTTATCCCGGTTACTCAAAAGAACTTGCGCGCCATAGACTTGCACTTGATCAATGGCTTGCCGAAAACGATAAAGGAGTTTATCCTGAAGATGCAGTAGAAGTTGCCTATTGGGCTAAAGATGCAACACAGGCCTATCAGCTTAAAATGAAGAATTATAAGCTTCCAACCAACATTTCGGATGAAGATTTTCTAAAGTGGTGGGAGTACCGATTAAATGTAAATAACAACGAAAAATAAAATGAAAAACTTGATGCCTTTTTGGGTACTCATTCCAATGGGATGTATAGCCCAGACCAATCCCGTCCAATCTTCATCATCAAAACCAAATGTAGTTTTTATCTATGCTGATGATATTGGTTTTGGCGATTTAAGTTGTAACGGAGCAAAAACAATTAAAACACCAAATGTTGATCTCCTTGCAAGTCACGGTGTGCGTTTCACAAATATGCACAGTTCAGCAGCAACCTGTACACCGTCGCGATATGCATTACTTACCGGTGAATATGCCTGGCGGCGAGAAGGAACAGGAATTGCAACCGGTGATGCTGGTTCAATAATCCGTCCTGAGAGATATACACTTGCGGATGTGTTTAAAAATGCTGGATACCAGACTGGAGTAGTCGGGAAATGGCATCTTGGTTTGGGCGATAAAACCGCCACTCAGGACTGGAATGGTCATATCACACCAGGTCCTTCAGATATTGGTTTTGACTATTCATTTATTCTTGCAGCAACCGGCGATCGTGTTCCATGCGTTTACGTTGAAAATGAACGTGTTATAAATCTCGACCCTAATGATCCCATTTCTGTCAGTTATGAAAAGAATTTCGAAGGAGAGCCGACAGGAAAGTTGAATCCTGAATTGCTTAAAATGCACCCAAGTCATGGGCACGATATGTCAATTGTGAATGGTATTTCGCGGATTGGTTTTATGAAAGGTGGTAAATCGGCACTTTGGAAAGATGAAGAAATTGCAGATGTAATCACAAGAAAAGCGTTAGCTTTCATAGAAAAAAACAAAGACAAACCGTTCTTTCTCTATTTTGCAACTCAGGATGCACATGTACCTCGCGTGCCGAATCCCCGTTTCGTAGGAAGCAGTGGCATGGGTGCTCGTGGTGATGCTATCATTGAATTCGACTGGTCGGTTGGCGAAGTAATGAATACACTAAAAAGATTGGGACTTGATAAAAATACTATTATCATTCTATCAAGCGATAATGGCCCTGTGGTTGACGATGGTTATAAAGATCGGGCTGTTGAATTACTTGGAAATCATAAGCCTGCCGGTGAATATCGCGGGGGGAAATACAGCAGTTTTGAAGGCGGGACACGAGTTCCGGGAATTCTGAGCTGGCCGGGAACAGTAAAACCGGGCGTGTCGGATAAGCTGCTTTGTCAGGTTGATATGCCAGCAACTTTTGCAGAATTATTAAAGGTAAAACTGCCTTCGGGAGCGGCACCCGACAGTGAAAATCATCTGGACACATGGTTAAGCAAAGGCGGTAAAGGACGTGAATATCTGGTACTTCAGAATGTTAATAACAACCTGTCAATTGAAGACGGAAAATGGAAATTTATTGCTCCGGGAAAAGGAGCAGCCTATAATCAGCAAACTAACACAGAATTGGGAAATCTCAATCAGGATCAATTGTACAATCTATCATCAGATATTGGTGAAAAGTCAAATGTTGCATCACAAAATCCTGAAATTGTTGGAAAGCTTAAGGCAAAACTCGATCAGGTAAAAGCCTTAAATAAGTAGGTGTATGATATTTTCAAAAAATACTCATTCACCTACCTCATTCCTTCCATCAATAAGTCCAGATAATTGATTCTATTGATCAACTGAAAACCACCCTGGTACTCGTCCTGCCATAATTTGGGCACTCGGACTTTGGTCTTCGATAGTTTTATTTCGAAACCATTTAGTCCGTTTTCTCCTTCCTCAACATAATCAATTTCGGAACCTGAATAGGTACGCCAAAAATAGCATTGAGCATTTTGCTGGGTATAAAACAGTTGTTTACGCCTTTCCGAAATGATAAAGTTTTCCCATAAGTTACCGGTATCTATTCGTTGATCTAATGGTTTTAAATTGTCTATCAGAGAATTACGAATACCCGTATCATAAAAAAAGATTTTGTCCATTTTAGAAACTTCGTTACGCAAATTACGGCTGTATGCAGGAAGCCGGAAAATAACAAAGGCTTTTTCAAGCAAATCAATATAGCGTTCAACTGTTTCTCTGTTTATTGATAATCTTTGTGTCAATTCATTAACCGATACTTGCTGTCCAACCTGATAGGAGAGTAACCTGAGCAAATCCCTGATTTTTGCAGTGTACTTAACTGTGGTCAGTTGGAGAACATCTTTAAAAAGATATGATTCGCAGATCTCACCCAGAATATTCCGTTTTTTACTTGTACTGCTCGTAAATACTTCGGGATACAATCCATAAACAAGAATTTCCTCAAGTTTCTGGTCAAGTTCGTAATTGTTCATCCCATGAGCTATCTCGCCCAATGATAACGGTAGGAGGTGAAACACCTGTTTTCGTCCGGTTAAAGATTCCGCAGTCTTATTTGCAAGTTCAAAAGATGACGAACCTGTTGCGATCACTTTCAAATGAGGCATTTCATCGTACAATATTTTTAAAACCAAACCAATATCTTTTACCCGTTGAGCTTCATCAATAATCACCAATTGGTAACCTTCGGTTAAATCTGAAAGGGTCTTTATGTCACGCTGCATTAGCAGGTTTTCGTATTTGGTAAGGTCGGCAGAGAGATACAAAGCCTTTAAACCTGAATTCTTTCCGAGTTGTTTGGCCAAAGTTGTTTTTCCGGTCTGGCGCGGCCCGTATAACAGCATTACTTTACCACTTGTTGAAAGGTGATTAAGACATTGTTTCTCTATAAATCTTGAAATTGTCATACCTTTAATTTTTGTCAAAGATACTATTTTTTTTTGTAAACCGTAATATATTAGCTTGAATATTTATGGTTGACCATAAATATTAGCCTGAATATTTATGGTTGACCATATTTATTAGAATGAATATTTACGGTTAACCGTAAATATTAGCTTGATATTTTATGGTTGACCGTAATATTTAGCTTGAATATTTATGGTTGACCGTATTAAAAAGCTTGAACATTTATGGTTGACCGCAAATATTGGCATGAACATTTATGGTCAATCACAATATTTCGCAAGAAAATTTATTTCGTAATTATTATTTCGAACTGCATTATTATAGCTTTACAATACCTACCTTTATATTTTTAAAATACTTCAAAATACTAAGCAATGAAAACGGAACAATATGTTGTTTACAAAACTACTGACAGGGCACAACGGAGTGAAACTAATCTGGGTAAACACTCCCAATTGGTTTTTGTCTTTGGTGACAAAGACTTGCTGAAAGAACATAAACATATTGATTTTAAGGAAGTATAAGCTATTACAATATGGAAAATAATCCAAGCAAACTTTTATTACGACAGATTAAAAGGCACTTTGGTTCATTAAATAATCTGCCTGCCGAGCTAAAAGGAATTATTAGGGATATTAATGACACTTATGCAAGCTTTGAAGATGACATCAGGCTGCTTCAAAACTCAATCGAAATCAGTTCTCAGGAACTAAGGGATGCCTTTCTGAAACAAAAGGAAGATGCTGAAGCGCAAAAGAAAACCATAAACAAAATAAAAGGAGCAATTTATGCACTTAATCCCACTGACAACAACAAATTAAACGAGAGTGAATCGGTATCTTCAGACAGTAGTTATCTTTTCGACTCACTATTAAAGCTGATTGAGGAGCTAAAGGACTCATACGAGAGAGCAGAACAGGATTCGTGGTTTAAATCGGGGGTTAACCAGATTAACGAAAAGCTTAGTGGCGACCAAAACCTGAACGATTTGTCATCAAAATCTCTGGAATTTTTAATTCAGTTTCTACATTCACAATCAGGAAGTGTTCATCTGTATAATTCAGAATTTCAATTTCTTAAGCTTACAACATCAATAGGTTTAGATCCCAAAAAACTTAATGAACGTATTAAGTTCAAAGACGGTATTTTGGGACAAGTGGCAATGAAAAAAGAGATGGTAATTCTCTCTGATATACAGTCTGAAGCATACTTATCGCCCCTGTTCTCCGGGCCATATCAGCCAAAGCAGGTAGTAGTTACACCTCTTGTTTTTAATGAGTTCCTTGTAGGTGTACTGGTATTATCATCTGATGAATTCTTTACTGAAATTGAAATTGAATTCTTAAAAAAGGCTTCCGAAATTATTGCAATTAATACCAGCTCGGCTACCAACCTTTTAAAAACTAATGATCTACTGCAAATATCACAAGAACAGGCAAGTGAACTCCAGGTACAACAGGAGGAGTTACGGTTGGCCAACGAGGAGTTAACCGATTATACAAAAGTGCTTACAGAAAACGAAAAAAGGCTTCAAATACAACAGGAAGAGTTAAGGGTTGCCAACGAAGAACTTGAAGAACGCACACGACAGCTTGAAATTCAAAAGGAGGATATTATCAATAAAAACAAGGAGTTGACCGAAACCAAAGAAATTCTTGAATTGAAAGCAAAGGAGCTACAATTAGCAAGTCAGTATAAATCCGAGTTTTTGGCCAATATGTCTCACGAGCTTAGAACTCCGCTGAATAGCCTGCTAATTTTATCTAATTTATTAACTCACAACAAAAAAGGCAATCTCACTCCCGATCAGGTTCAATCTGCCCAGATAATTCATAAAAGCGGAACCGATCTGCTCTTTTTAATTAATGAAGTTCTTGATCTTTCAAAAATTGAGGCTGGCAAAATGACACTCGAATTCGGCGTTGTGAAAACTGAAGATATAAAAGATGAGATTTTAATTGATTTTAATGCCACAGCAGAAGTCAAGCACCTGGATTTCAATGTACAGATCGAACCCGGCTTTCCTCTTTATATTGAAACAGATCGGTACAGATTATTGCAAATCATCAAAAATTTGCTCTCTAACGCATTCAAATTCACAGGTAAAGGCAAAATTAGTGTTGAATTTATTGTCCCATCGCAATCTGTCAAATTTAATGACCCTAATCTAAATTGTAATAATACATGTTGTATCAAAGTTGATGACACTGGGGTTGGAATTCCTACTGAAAAGCTTGAGGCCATTTTCGAGGCTTTCCAGCAAGCCGATGGCAGCATTTCGCGTAAGTTCGGAGGCACCGGATTAGGTCTTTCAATCTCGCGAGGTTTAATAAAAATGCTCGGAGGTGAAATACAGCTCGAGAGTATTTTAAATCATGGATCTACGTTCTTTGTTTACTTACCGTTAAGACAGATTCAACAAAA
>CAILKW010000662.1 GCA_903834845.1 uncultured Bacteroidia bacterium
AGCAAGCCTCGACCGTTATAGCCAATGCTAAAAGACATCCAACCATTATGACAGAAAAAGAAAGAAAAGCTGCACAAAAATTTGTTGACCTAATGCTGAAGGTGACGTTCAGAATTTGTAATTGGGACAAAGACGGAAAGTTGACATCAAGAAGTTCAGGTTTTTTATACAAAAAATCCGAAAGTTCACCAATATTGGTAATTACAGCAGGACACGGGACGCCACCAGAAGGTTCATTTATAGAGACTACTTATGTTTATAAAAACCAAACTGCAGCACTCAATGCAGGAAAATTTAATGTTTTCTATCAGCAAGACGGAATAGATTATGCATATAGTGAACTACCATTAGAACTTATTCAAAAATCTATAGAACCTGGAATGTCCTTTGAATTTACTTGCTACAAAGAACCATTTGAAAACGCAGTTAAAGATGAAGCATACGGTTTTGCCGTAAGAAATAATTATGAGTTTGTAAAAATGGGAGACGCTGTAGTTGCACCGACATATTTATGCCACGAATTATATTTGGAACTTGAAAAACAAGACGAACATATTAACTATTTTAAACCATCACGACCTATACAAGAACACGAATACTACGCTGGAGCAAGCGGAAGCCCGATTGCCGACCCGTCAGGTAAAATTTGTTCAATATTGATTGGCGGAACAGACCCTCGCGAATTTCTAAGAGCGTTTAGACTTGACAATATTGACTTACCATAAAAAGATATGAACGAAACTGACATAATAAATATTTTGCGAAATTCATTTTCAAATGACGCAATAAAACGGCAGGTTCTTGACGAAAATTGGTATCAAGAAAATATTGACAACGGTATAGACTCAACAGGTTTTTGCTTTGCGGCTTCAGAGGTTCTTTACCGTTTGGCAGGTGGAACAAATATTTGGCAAGTTGTATCAATAAACGACCCAAGAGATTGGGACAATGGAACACATTACTTTTTAAAAAGAAGACAAAATAACGAAATAATTGATATTACGGCAGACCAATACACATCAAGAGGAATAGAGATACCTTATGCGGTCGGACGTGGACGTGGACTTCGTTTTGTATCAAATAAAGCAAGACTTCTTGCAAGACTAAGCGGATTAGGGGAACTATAAATAAAATGAAAGAAAGCACTGGCTATAACAGGCGTTTGGCTCAATGGCGGGTGAAGTGGTTTATTGAACATTCTACCTCGCATCAAATTTTGTGGTGTATTGACAGTTTAGTGCTCCGAAATCCGCCACTGCGCCAAGCGCCAAAACGTTATAAGCAAGCCTAACTGACCTCTCACCAATAGACCGACCTGAATAATCTGTGAATCATCCAATTTAAAAAATTAATTGTGTAACAACTAAGGTTGACTCTGAGACTAACTTTGCGATTGCGACTTTTCATTAACAGACAGAGAAAAATATATCGTATTTGAATAACTCATAGTTCAATATGATTTCTATCATCTTTATATCAAAGTATAGTTACGACCTTTAGCAAAAATAGATTATTATGAACCAAATACACATCCACTTACTCATTACTCATCTACCGATTTTCGGTTCAATTTTAGGTGGACTTGTGCTTGCTCACGGACTTTGGACAGATAGTAATCAAACAAAAATTGCGGCATACAATCTTTTCATAATTTCAGCAATAGGTGCAGGTATTGCATATTTAACAGGTGAGGCTGCCGAAGAAAGTGTGGAAAAATTACAAGGTGTAATTGAAGCAACTATCAAGACTCACGAAGAATTTTCAATATTTGCTTTAGTATCATTAATCATACTGGGAGTTGCTTCTATATTAGGTTTGTTTTTGACTTTGAGAAAATCTTCATTGACAAGAACATTAGCAATTATTATTTTATTCATTTCACTCATCAGCTTCGGACTAGTCGCAAGAACAGGATATTTGGGTGGGCAAATAAGACATACAGAAATCAATTCTACTAACAATCCTAATCTGACACCGAACGAAAATGAAGGTGATTATGACTAAATCAAAAACATGAAACTTCCAATTTTCATAAAACAAGTTTTGCCGTTTCTTTTTTTGTATTCGTTAATGATTTTTATAACCATTATCATTGATTTTATTCTTCATTACTATCATTTAGTTTTTATAGGTCGGTATCTTGGTTTAATTGGCACTTGCATTATTCTTATTTCGTTTGTTTACTCATTAAGAAAGCGAAAAATAATACAATCTGGTTCACCAAAAGAACTTTTAAAAATGCATGAATCACTTGCATGGATAGGTTCGGTTTTAATTCTTGTTCATGCAGGCATTCATTTCAATGCCTTGCTGCCTTGGCTTGCAATTTTAATGTTGTTGATTAATGTGGCAAGTGGTCTGGTCGGTAAATTTCTTCTTAAAAATGCAAGTTTATCATTGAATGCAAGCCGACAAGAATTAATCACATCGGGAATGAGTTCAGAAGAAGCGGATAAAAAACTATTTTTTGACACCATAACGGTTGATGCAATGAAAAAATGGAGGGTAGTGCATTTGCCTATTGCTTTTACACTTGGCGTTCTATCTCTGCTGCATATCATAACTATTTTAATATTTAGCTAATGAATAAGCTTTATATTCTCTTAGCAATAGGACTTGCCATTTTTCTGATAATACAATTCCCTCATGCAACTATTAATCCTGGGGAATTGATAGAAGCACATCAAAAATTAAATAACAAATGTTTTTCTTGTCATAAACCATTTGGTGGTATTGCCAACGAAAAATGTATTTCATGCCACAAACTAGCGAACATTGGAAACGACAAAGTAGGGAAACAAAACAAACCCCTTTTTCACCAACAACTTTCCAATCAGGAATGTAGCTCTTGCCATTCTGAACATCAGGGTTTAATTCCTGAGCATGCTTTAAGTGGTTTTAAACATGAATTACTTTCAGCATCTATTATTAATAATTGTATTAGCTGCCATAATAAACCTTCTGACAATCTTCACACACAAGTTTCGACTAATTGCAATAGTTGTCATCAAACCAAAAGTTGGAAAGGCTCAACCTCATTTAATCACGAAGTTCTTTTGAACAAAAGTAACTGCACTTCTTGCCATCAAAAACCGAAAGACAATTTCCATAATATTATCAAGGATAATTGCGACAAATGCCACAGCACGAGTAAATGGGTGCCTTCAACTTTTGACCATTCTGTTTATTTTGTATTAGACCAAAATCATAAGACGACCTGTAACACTTGCCACTCAAACAATAATTTCAGCTCCTTTACTTGTTATGGTTGCCATGAGCATTCTGAAAGTAAAATTATTGAAGAACACAACGAAGAAGGAATTTATAATATCAGCAACTGCACCTCATGCCACAAAAGCGGCAACGAACACGACATAAAAAATAATAACAAAAGTCTGAATGAGAAAGAACGAATTAAAATTAAAGATTTTATTAAGTCCAATGACAAGAAAGAAAACGATGACGATTAACTCCATTTAAACTTCCTACATTATTCAATAATCAATTATTAAACTTCATAGGACTATTAACAAATCTTGCCGTGACAGAAGGCCAGCTTATAACAGGCGTTTGGCAAAATTGGCGGTTCAGTGCTTCGTATGACAGTTTTTACTAAATTTGAACATAGGTTCTTCATATGAAGTTCAGTGGTTTAAATCGCCAACTTCGCCAAGCGCCAAACCGTTATGCGTCAGGCTAAGACGACAGCACAACCAATAAACAGACAATTAAAAATTAAAATATGAGAGCAATAAAATTACATTTTCCAGACCAAAACCATTTGACAACTCTACTCAATGACCAACAATTTCAAATGGACATCAATTATCTTAATCCATATCTCTTGGACAACAATAATATTGTGTTGTTTGACCCTGTTACGCAACATAATCCATTGGACACGGAAATAGTAATTCTCTCTAAATTCGCAAGAGCAATAAAAAATATTCTTTTCCCCGACACTCAACATAATGTTGAATTCTTAAATCCATTCTTGGGACAGCAAAAAGGCGGACTAATTCACGACAGGACAAGAGTAATTGACTCGACCGACCTTGAAAGATTGAGAATTAACATAACTGCAAACCAAGTCTAACATTTAAAAACAAATTTATATGGCGACCGAAAATCAAGACGACCAGTTAAGTTTCATCTGTTATAACTGTCACAGAGAAAATCCTTATAATCGCAAAAAGTATATTGACGGAAATGAAGAATATTTTTTAGAAGCAGAAGGTAACACTCCAACAAAAGATGTAATTATTTCTTGCTCTCACTGCAATTCAAAAAACAAAGTATCAATACCCTATTTTTAATATGGAAAACAAAGACGAAAGACCAAGTTTTATTTGCTTTAGCTGCAAACAAGAAAACTTTTATACTCCTTCTGACTACATTGACAAGAAAAAAGGGAAAGAACTGCTATTAGAAATGTTGACTTACAAGACAAAAAAAGTTCTCATATCTTGTAGTAATGAAAAATGTAGAAACCAGAACTCAATAACAATTACATACATATAATATGACTGCACAGCAAGGACAACAACCAACTGAAGAGGAAATATTTTATACGACTTGGGGACAAGAAACAGTAAAAAATAATATCACTCTATGTAATGACATTTTAAAACAACTTATTACTATCAGCTCTGCATTGCTGGGAGTGAGCATGATTTATGACCATATTGTTTCAAGCGAAACATTGAAAATTTTTGTTCTGCTTTCTTTTTTTGTTAGTTTAATTGTGGCTTTCATAGGGCTTCTTCCTTATGAAAATAAAGTTCGACTTGACACTCCAGACGACATTAAGACGCATAAAAGAAATGCCTTAAAACATAAAAGACAATATTTATGGGTAAGCGCAATGACAATAGTGGTTGGGTTTACTTTAATACTCGGAGAATTATTAATAAAAACCTTCGACTGCCATTGAAACAAGAAGCCCGAACGCATAACAGCACCTACCCAAAAGGCGGGGTTTCGTGTTCCAAAGACAGTTTTGTGGTTAATGAAACGTTAGTTTTTCAAATCAAGTTTTGTGGTAAAAGTCCCGCCCTTCGGGTAGCTGCAAAACGTTAGTGGCAATGGTATGACGACACACAACCGACAACAGAAACTTTAAAAATGATAGTTCAATTCATAGGACAAGGCATACACGAAAACGAAGAGGAAACTTGCG
Organism: uncultured Bacteroidia bacterium; assembly: GCA_903834845.1. Taxonomy (GTDB): domain Bacteria; phylum Bacteroidota; class Bacteroidia; order Bacteroidales; family Prolixibacteraceae; genus JAAFHB01. The sequence goes on from CAILKW010000662.1 coordinate 5,180, forward strand.
GAAACTATATTTGTTCTTCAATCAATGACGACACATTTACAGACATTACTGTATTTGTTGCTTTTTTAAGACTGCCCGGACTAATTGAGTTAAAACCATTTATTGAAAAGACGAAAAGTGATAATCGAAATATCACTTTCTATGTAGGAATAGACGAAAAAATAACATCGAAAGAAGCACTTGAACTTCTATTAAAACTTGACGTTTCAGCATACATTTACAATTCCGAACGTTTCATTTACCACCCAAAAATTTATCTTTTTGAAAGTAAAACAAGAAACAGAATTATAACAGGTTCATCTAACTTGACAAAATCTGGGCTTTTTTACAACGTAGAATCGTCAATACTTTTAGACTTCACAAGCCAAGACAAATCAGGTTTAAAAGTTCTAAATCAGTTAAAAGATTACTATTCTCCTTTGCTTGACTTTACAGACCCAAACCTTGAAGTTGTTACTCAAGAACATATCGACAAACTTCTTACCGAAGACAAAATATCAAAAGAATATTATGAGGGAACAGGTAATTATTTTTCCGATGTTCACGACAAATCAAAACCAAAAGGAAAGAATCCTAAACTTGGCATTTTAGGTAACTTAGAAGTTACGGAATTTAAGCCGACCAAAAACTACAGAAATGATGAGTTAAAAATTACGGAAGACTATCTTGCAAAGTGGGACTTAATGTTTGAAAGAATGAAAGCCTACAGCATAACTTTTGGCACAAGCACAGTTAAACGAGACTACAAAGACAGAACACTTTATGGTTGGTATAGAAAACAAAAACTTTTATACAATCACAAAGACATTACAATGCCAAAAGAACACATCGAAAAATTAAAATCCATCAATTTCTATTTTGGGGATGGACATAAATTAAGGCAAGAAAAGATTGTAGAAAATTGGCTGGAAATTCTATTTGACGCACTACTCAATAACGATAGAGTAAGAGTTGACCATCGTTATAAATACGGCCCAAACAAACTTCGTTTAGGAACTTGGTTAGTTGGTATTGTAGCTTCAAACAAGGACGGAAAGAAATTAGATGTTAGGAAACAAATAGAAGATTTAGGTTTTGACTTTTCTGAAACGAGCAGAGCAACTGACGATGTATTAGACCGTTTTATTTCGGATTTACTAAATGACAAAAATCCAAATAAAATGAATTTCAGAACAAGGTTTAATAAAATAAAGAAAAAGAAGCTAACCGATATTCAACGAAAGGAAATTGAAGAAGCTTGGCAACTTCAATTTAACGAAGAACTTATTTGGACAAAAATTCACGAACATTATGTTGACAGAACTGATGAATGGAGGAGCTACCGACAAAATGAAGGAGTTTGGCATCCAATTAAAATTGTTGGAAATGATAATACTGTTTTATACCATTGGGTAAACAACAAACTAAAATCTAAAAAACAAATGGACAGGCTTAAAGACAACTTTAACGAGGCTGAGAAAATGGAACTTCGACAACTTGGTTTTGACATATGACACGAAGAACCACAGCCACTAACAGCACCTACCCAAAAGGCGGGGTTTCGTGCTTCGCAGACAGTTTTGTGGTAGCCGAAAGTTCAGTTCTCCGAATGAAGTTTTGTGGTAAAAGTCCCGCCCTTCGGGTAGCTGCAAAACGTTATGGTGCATTATAAGAAACAGATGAAATTACGACGACAAAGAATAAAAAGAACAATTAGCATTGAGTTCATAGGCCTGACTTTGCTCTTACTTATTTTGGTTTCATGTAATGTACTTAAAAATACAGATGAAAAAAAATATTATAAAGAAATAATCCCTCCAGGAACCGTCAAATTAGGAGAAAATCTCTTCTTCGACCAAACAGAGATCAGGAATCTTGACTGGTGTGAATATATGTACTGGACTCAGAGGGTATTTGGTACGGAATCTGAAGAATACAGGGCAGTACTGCCTGACACAACTGTATGGTTACTCAAGGATTATCATTGTTTAAATGTTTTTGAATACTATTACCTCAGACACCCAGCATATAGAGAACATCCTGTAGTCGGAATATCACAAAAACAAGCTGAGGATTATGCCAAATGGAGGTCAGACAGGGTTTTTGAGTTTATTTTGATAAGATATGGTAATATCAAAATGAATCCAGACCAAAATAAAAATAATTATTTCACGATTGATAAATATATAAATGGTAATTATAGCGGCTATTCACCCGATTCAAATTTCAAATACTATCCTGCTTACCGCATATCAACAATTCAAGAATGGCGTAGAGCATTGAATTATGCAGATTCTTTAGACCTTGCATTTACTAAAAAACACAGATCAAAATATATCAAAGAATGTAACAAGTATTGGTCTGAAATTCAATGTGACATTGTTCCCTGTGTGAATGACACCTTAAAAGTTGATCCGACAAGCCATATTAGTAGGAATTGTTCTACTGATGACAATCCTCAGATTTATAATCTGAGAGGTAATGTTCGTGAGTGGACTAATGAAAACGAAATTTGCATTGGTGGTGGTTGGACTGACCGCAGAGAAGTGATATTTATAAAGGACACATTTCAATCGAAAACTCAAAACGCATGGACTGGGTGCAGAAATGTATGTGAATGGAAAAAATATAATAAATAACGCACCATAACAAAGGCTTGCTATCAGCGGGGCAGCGGGGTTTTAGTCAAGTATCGTTCTTTTATTTAACTTTGTGTTATTAAGACAGGAAACGGCTTCGATTCGCCCCGCCGTTAGCAAGCCTCGACCGTTACCTGCTATGTTAGGAAGACCGTAAACAACGACAGGGTTTGACGGACTGACAAACAAAATTTGCAGAAAACAGGGAAGCTGAAAACTGAACAGAGTAAGCGAAAATATAAAAAAACAACAAATTATGCCAGCTTATAA
>CAILKW010000663.1 GCA_903834845.1 uncultured Bacteroidia bacterium
GAAATTACAAATACAGTACGGTTCAGATTGTCAACCCAATAAACAGTAGGGAGAATTCCGTCACCCGTTAACTCGAATACTTTAAAGTCAAGGGTCTGCCCTTTCCCGCAATCGAGGGTGACTGTTTTCCTGTACCTTATTTTTTGATTTTTATAAATGGCATCAAATTCATCAAGCAGTGAAAATTGAAGTTCCTGCAATGATTCCTTTGACATATTCTGAACCACAGCAATCAATCCCCATTTCCAGGATAAAGGGATCGGGCCAATTGGTTTCCTGATCAGTTTACCCTGATGATCATTGACAATCTGTGTATTAGCTTCAATTCCTGAATAATTCAGGCCGGTGTCCTTATAGGCAATGCTCTCATTTGAAAGGGCGATTTTGGATGAGACATTCCATCTTTGGGGTGAAAAGGTTGGATTGTTTTTGCAAATTGCATTTCCAGTAACTATGTATTTGTAAATCAGGTCTTTATTCATAACGCCATTGTTTGCAAGCCGCCACGAACTGAAGTTAAAATTCCGGGTAGCACCTTCGGCAACCGAGGTTAAGGCCAACTCACCAGCAAAGGTGGCATTTTCACCGTATAGATTATAGAGTTTAAACTCAGATTTAAACGAATCGGTTGAGAATTTTTCCACAAATGGGAAATGATAGCCTGACAGGAGTTTCCCTATTTTTAACAACGAAAATTCTCCCAAAGGTTTTACTCCTTCCTGAAACATGGTTGCAAATCCCTCTGCCCAACCCATCAGGGGAAGTTGTGATAAACCGGCTACCAGGCCAATGCTTTTGAGAAAATCCCTTCTTTTTTGTATTTTTTCCATAATGGGTTTTCGTTTAGTTTCTGTCGAAATGCGTTCCGGGAACTATCTTCTTTTCCCATTTTTCAGCCAGAAGAAGATCCATTTCATTCAATTTGCCTGTATAGGCGGGATTTGATGCTAAGTTGTCAAGCTCCCATGGATCTTGTTTCAGGTTAAACAGCAACGTATTCGGTGTAGTCTCATAACGGCTGCTTCCGGCGCAAGGTGTAAATTTCTCAGCTTCGCCGTTATCTGACCTGACAAATGGTGTATCAGGAATACCCGAATATTTGTAGATTTTCACATATTTGAAATCGCCCTTGCGCACAACCCGACCTGTGTGCTGAAATTCGGCAAAGGCATAATCCATAGTCTCTTTTGTCTTGCCTGTTTCGATCAAATTTTTAAGCCTTTTCCCCTTACAATCCGGAGGTGCAGGAATTCCTGCATATTCACAAACAGTTGTAATAACATCAATCCCTGAGACAATATTCTTTATATCAATAATATTGCTCTTAATATGTTTGGGCATATAGGCAATGAACGGAATCCTGACCGATTGTTCGAAAGGATGCCATTTCTGGACACGCTTGTGGCGGGCAGCACCTTCGCCATGATCGGAAGTGAAAATAACCAGTGTTTCATCATTCCTTGAATCGACAGCATCAAGGAGACGGCCCAGATCGGCATCGAGTTTTTCAATCATCCGGCAATAGTCGTGGAGATAGTTCTGCCATTCCTCTTTTGTAAAGTTGATTTGTTGTTTGGGGTAAGGGTCATCGAAGTTAAAATTAAAGTTTGGGGGCAAGGGGGGAAGTTTATTTCCGAGTTCAAAAATATCTGCTTCCTGAACAAGTTTTTGACTAAATTGCCCGGGTGTCCAGTAACAAATATCATGTGGGTTCATCAATCCGGCTACAGCTAGAAAAGGTTTATCTTCATTATAATTCATGATGTAACCTTTTAAAGCCCCAGTAACCTGAAAATCATTGAAATCCCCGGTTCCGCTTACCCCAACAGGAATTGTTTCAAAACCTGGAATTTTACGGGAACCTTCTATGTCGGGATAGTTCCATTGACCCCCAATGTGCCATTTCCCACAATAAACCCGGTTATAATCAGCGTGATTCTCAAACCATTCGCCCATATTGGGAATGTTCTTATCGATACCGATATTGTTATAAGTTACGCCGGTTTCGGTACTGTACCTTCCCGTAAAAAGGCTGGAACGGGCAGGACAGCTAACCGGATTGGTGCTATTTGACTCCAGAAAAGAGTAACCCCCGGCAACCATCCTGTCAAAATTCGGAGTTTCTACCCAATGGCATAAATAGGCATCATGACTGAAAAATTCCTTGTAAGCCGATATCGTATCAATTCCCTGCTGGTCGGAAATGATGATGAGTATATTGGGTTTTCGTTTCATGTGTTCAGGTTATCAATAACTTGGATATTTATCTATCGGAAAAACCGGCCTTTTACCCATGGGACTTTCAGTGCCTGCCACATACTTCGGATTAAGGATTGGGAAAATGCCCTGGGTTTCGTTCACATGTTTTTCGATGAGTTTGTCAAGTTTTGCCACCAATTTTGGATTTGCCGATGCAAGATTATTGCTTTCACTGATGTCATTCTTCAGGTTATACAACTCATAGGCAGATGCCCGGTCTTTTCCCTCACCATAAACCCGTATCAGTTTCCAGTCGCCCGACCGCACCGAAGTTGAAGGATAATTATCGGTTGCCGGTGTATAGTGAGGATAATGGCAATACACTTCCCTCTGCTTCAATGGCTTACCCTTTAGGAGCAAAGAGCTTAAACTTACACCGTCAATCACCTGACCTTTCTGTGGTTTCAAACCGGCAATTTCCAATAAAGTCGGATAAAAATCTATACTGCATATCACTTCATCAGATTTGGTAGCCGGTTTAATTTTTCCGGGCCACGAAATGATACACGGAACACGTATTCCACCTTCGTGAATATTGCCTTTCCCCATTTTAAGCGGGAAATTATTGGTTGCTGTTTTGCCATCGATCAGATCGTACATGTTGCCGCCATTGTCGGAAAAGAAGATAATGATTGTATTGTCAGCGAGTTTCAGTTCGTCAAGTTTGTCCATGATGCGACCAAGGCTCTTGTCCATGCTTTCGATCATGGCACCCATAATGGCATTGTCCTGTTTGTCACGGGGATCCGTTTTTTGTTCGTACTTTTTCATGAGTTCCCTTTGCCCCTGAAATGGCGCATGAACGGCAAAATGCCACAAGTTGAGGTAGAAAGTTGTATCCTTGTGGTTGTCGAGGTATTTCA
>CAILKW010000664.1 GCA_903834845.1 uncultured Bacteroidia bacterium
CGTATTGCATTACCAAAAATTGTAGAAAAATGGCAATATTTGCATTGCAAGACGTCAATATTGCGTATGCCAATTGTTGAGTTAATTTTCATAAATTATGTATTTTCAAGTACATAAGCAACTCAGAAAGTTGAGTTAGAGCAAGAGCTGAAGGTAAACTGATAGGAAGACCTAGAGGAAATGGCAAGTCGGTATTAAATGGAAAGGAAGGTGATATTCAAGCTATGTTAAATAAAGGTGTTAGTCGTGCCTCTATTGCTAAGTTATTGAATGTGTCTTTTCCAGCTCTTAGACATTTCATCACTACAAGAAATATTACTGTTTAATATGTGAATTATTCAGATAGATATATCTATGTGTTATCGGGATAGGTTTAACAACCTATCCCGTTTTTGTTTTATGGAATCATTTAGCCTTCTTCTTATTTGATATTATCTTTGGAAGAATAACGGCTGAATTGGCTTTTACCTTAACACCATTGTATCTTTCCAATAATTTTTTGTGAGTGTTAATTACATCTTCTGATAGCTTAATCTTCTCTTCAAGTATATCCTTCAATGAAATAAGTTTTTTCTCCGTATAATTCTTAAGTGTTTCATCAGGTAGTATCTCGTCAGAAGTTCTTTTAAGAAGTTCTTTGGGTTGGTTCAAAAGTCGATGTATGTTTTTTCCTGCATCATCAATCGTTCTCGTACTATTTACTACTTCAGAAATTCTATCAGATAAATCTCTGGCATGAAATCTACCTGAGGAAGCTTCATCCGATAGCATTTTTTTTAATTTTAAATCTTTTAATCGTAATAACGCCACCTTGTAAGATTGAGGTAGTTGTACATACGTTTGCACACCCTTCATGTCATGTTCAACTACAATCAATTTAAGAGAGTTATAAAGCCACGTCCGAGAGGGACTTTTCCCGGAGTAATATGTTTCAAAGTGTTCAATAAGTTTGTTGAATGATTCGCCTTTTGTTGATTCTTTGATTCTTGCTTTTTCTATGTCTCCATCAAAAAATTGTTCAAAAATGAGTGTCCCAACCTCAAACATAGCGCTTGAAAGTTTATCTCTAAATATATCTAAAATTTTCTCAGCAGCGGCATCGACCAGCTCGTCACCAGTCAATATTGCTTCTGGTTCCATCAATTCAGGATTTTCATAGTGTGCAACCTCAGTGTTTTCTTCCATCATAGTGTCCTCCTTTGGGGGTTGTTATTGAAGGGTGTCTTGATTGAGGATAGCAAATACTCCATACCGATTCAAATATATTTGTAACAGAAATTAAATACCAATAAAAAACTTCACATTATACAGGGGCTCCCGGAGCAAGCCTCTTTTTTGCTTGAATTTACGATATTGAGTCATTTTGAATGACAAGTGAACTGTTTCAGGCCGGAATCAATCCAAATATTGTTTCTTTGCGCTAGAAAGACCAAGAATTCCATTTTTCGAGCGTAGTGCTTCATTCGCCCCGTCCTTGATATCTTAGGATGGGAACCAATGTTCTTTGAAATCAGCTAGATCTACTGACGCAGATCGATTGGCACCCAACCAAGAAGTGTACGGTACAAATGCTCCATGCTCTCGTAAACAAAGCCATGGAAAGCATAACGTATCTTCTCCCAGAGAGATTTCTTGGTCTTCCATTCTTTCCACAATGCGTTGAATAGCGGACAGCATAACTGCTGGATCTGGTCAACGAGGAACGCCAGCATCATGAGCATAACGAAAACCACGCTCAGGTTTTTTTTGCCAAGGCCGTAGTTGTGGCCAAAGTTGTACCCTTGGTTCTTCAGGGTGTTGAAGGTTTCGTTTTCTATTTTCCAACGTGCTCGGCCGCCTCGCATGAGTTGCATGGCATTTTCTTTGGTTATTGTGAAGTCCGTAATCCAGCTAAAATGTTGCGTTTTGCCGGTGAGAGTATTTTCTTCCCAGTATTCAAGAAAGTTAACCCGTACCTCCTGATTCGACTGGTTAAGTGGAACATCATTCATGATGCGGAAATAATGTTGGATATCGGGGTTTTTCTCATCGGTGATGATAATTTCTATCGTTTCTTTTGCCTTTGAGGCTATTTCTACATCCTGGAAAAGATATTTATGGTCCCCAAGCTTAACACCAAGGATATAGTGAATGTTGTTCTCTTCAAGATCACGAATATGAGGAGCGTTTGAACTGAGCGCATCTTCGTTGATAATCAATGGCAGATGGGGGTGCTCCCTGCGCAAATGGGCAAGAAAACGTTTGGCCGCATTACGTTCACAGTCATTTTTGTTGGAACCGTCCTGTTTTATTATCATCTCGGGGCAGAGGGGGATAACCTCTTTATAATCTGGATGAACAATGGCCGCCCCAAGCATCTGGAGGTAATAGGTTACCGCCCCGGAACCGTGGACTTTTTCCATGCAGGAACTGTTGTAGCGCTCTTTGGATGAAAAATAACCGGTCCCGTCAAGATTCAAAAGATAGCATCCTTCCATAAAAACCATTTTTTCAAGAACTTTACCTCGCTGTAGATGGCGAAAGGTCTCTTTAAAAAGAGGCCTGAGATCATTGGGGTCGACACCATCAAGGATGTCACGCAGAGATGTGTCGCAGGGAATTTTGCCAACCCCATAAATAGTCATAAGGTTCAAAGGTATTTTTCGGCGTCTCTCATCAAAGGATAAAAGGGATTGATCCTTCAGAGAAAAGACGGCAAAACCGGACATCAACGCATCAGTCAAAGAGATCTCTGGTTTGCCTTTGCGATGGTCGTCGATCTTGTCAAACCTCTTGCGAAGGGTGCTGATAAGTGCATCAGCATTGAGATGCTTGCGGAGTTTAATTTCATTGGTACGGTCGGCTGCTTTTTTTGCTTCTTCCATAAGTGACTTGAGATATGACATTTGGACGTCTCCTTGTAAGTGTTTGAAATTCTTACAAAAAGTAGTGCCGATTCAAAGGGCTATGTCAAGAGGAAAATTGTCTTTGTCGTATTTTTTTACACTGTAAAATCAGTATATTATGTGGATGTCGTCAAATTGCCACGACGACACCCTGTACAAGAAAAATAACAAAAGTTTACGAAACCAATTTCAG
>CAILKW010000665.1 GCA_903834845.1 uncultured Bacteroidia bacterium
AACAATAAGACCAAAATAATGAATTTAATTCCTTTTTGTGACCTTTCACGGGCACTTTCACCAATCCGCAACGAAATTGACCGGGCGATTGCAGGTTGTCTTGACCAGTCTTCATTTTTGCGTGGTGTGCAAACCCGGGCTTTCGAGGAGGAATGGGCATCATTTTGCGGTCAGAAATACGCTATATGCTGCAATAGCGGAACTGATGCGCTCACACTTGCTGCCACAGCACTTGGTATTAGCTCCGCAATGATTCCAGCAAATACGCTTCCACTCACTGGAATAGGCTTGCATCGCGGAGGGGTAAAGGTAAGTATTGCAGAAATCAACAATGAGGGTTGGATGCTTGAGCAATGTGATGATGCAGTTCCTGTTTTAATTTATGGGCGCATCCCAGATCCTTATTCTCCCGTTGCAAAATTGTATGATGCAGCCCATGCTCATGGATGGAAACCACCAGCCAAGTCGGTCGCAGCCTGGAGTTTTTATCCAACAAAGTCACTTGGTGCTTTGGGAGACGCAGGTGCTATCACAACCAATGATGATGCCCTGGCAGCATTGATGCGTGAACTGAGCGGTAGGGACGATCAGTTACATGATCGTCGCCAGATTACCTCTCGAATTGACGAAATACAAGCAGCAATTTTGAGAGTTAAACTCCGGTATTTGGAATTATGGTTGGTTCAACGGTCGGAAATAGGAGAACTATACAACAAGCGATTAAGTGGTCTGGGAATAACGCTTAGCGGAGAATCTTTGCATCACTTATATGTTGTTAGGGTGACACGCCGTGATGGTTTAATGGCATTCCTCAGCCAACGGGGCATTGGCTCCAAGATTCATTGGGCACAGCCTCTTCATAAGATATCTGGACCCTGGCAGCATTATGGTACTTATTTCCAGGCAGAAAGTTGGTGTGACTCAATTCTCAGCTTACCATGCTTTCCAGGATTAAGGACCGATGAAATCAACATTATCTGCGATGCCGTTGAAGAATATTGTACAAACAATGAGTCTGGCATATAGTATCACTCATATTACAACCATTAAAAGCTTTTTCTGTCATAGGAGAAATAAATATTAAAATAGTGTTATTTTAATAATTTGATATGATCTACAACTTGTCTAAAAGACTATACAAATATTTTTCAGGCAAAGAGGATAACGTTAAGCCAACTTGGGCAGCTATTGTCGCAGCGGAGGATGCGCAAGCTGCTGAAATTTGTAACGGTCGGCGTTTTTCAGTTGGCTCGCGTCCTGTCATCCGCTGGATTAAGGGAGATGGGTTGGATGATATGATCACTCGCGCTGCTATAGGTCAGGCAACCCGGCTCTTCGGCTCTGAAGTTGATTATTGCCTTTGTACTCAAGGGATTGATGCAGCTCGTGCAAGAAGTATTCTGGAATGGGCCGCGCAACCCGTTGAATGGTGGCCAATCACAGAAATGGATAATCTACAGCTTGCCCAATTTTTGACAGACGCAGGTTGTGAACCGAAGAACTTCGGATATTGGTGGAAATGGTTTCCTGAAAGGGTGAGACCAGACGCACCTGAATGGATTCTTGACGGCGATATGGTTATCACAGGAAAACCAGACTGGTACCAAAAGTGGGCTGAGGGTATTGATGTAATAAGATTATCACAGGATGATGCCGAAGGCTCGCATATCTATGGACAGTATTCTTCTCAGGTGAACCTCGATCTGATGCTTTATTCCGGATTGGCATCCTTACCGCCAAAATGCAAGTATATGCCTCAGATGGTTGAGGTACTGACAATCCAACCCTTGTTAATGGGCCATAACGGGAAAAACGACATGAGTGAACAAGGCGTTTTGGCTGCTACATTTCAAAAGCTCAATGCTATACCCATTCCACTATACGAATTCCCATTTTGCCGTGCATTTCAGGATTATATTGATTTCGGTCTAAAAGGTGATCAGGGCCGGGCCTGGGGATACCATTTTGGGAATTCTTTCATTATGGCTAATTCCCATTTCGAAAGGCTTACTGCATCAAAACAAGTTTTTTCAAAGACAGAAACAAATCTGATAGAAAAATTCCTGTGGCTCGGAGGCCAGGGACAATGGGGAGTTCCCGGATGGACAATGCCAGATGGATGCGCGGAGATCATTCTCGACCTTGCCACTGATTTTAAGGGAAAGTCTGTGCTGGAAATCGGAACCTCACGAGGCAAGCTCACAGCCATGTTAGCGACTTTGGGATGTAATGTTACTACTATAGATCACCTGGACAGAGATGCTGGTAAAAATCTCCAAAGTTTGTCGGTGGTAGTTGTTGTTGATGATGCAATGCACTTTTTGGAAACTACTAACCAGTACTTCCATCTGATTATTTGCGATTTGCATGGAAACTCACCTGCCGAGTGGAAACAATATTCAAAATCGTTTATTAAGCATATCCAAAATGGTAGCACTTTGATAATCAATAATGCCTTACTTAGTAAAATACCCGAATGGCACGAAGAAACCGGAGTTCAATGGTTTTTAAAGCATATACCCAGGACTTGTCATGTAACCTTGTTCAGCCAACCCTTACCCGGTATAGCAGTAATAGTACCGAGAAGTAGAACTGAGAAATTGTTATTAAAGAAAATTGTTATTAATTGGCTTTCGGTAATCCCATCACTGATAATTCATGCCATCACTTTAAAAGGTTTTAGGTTAACGTGGATATGGATTAAACTTTACACGAAAATAAGATTAATCAGGAACAGTAGCCTCTTTGATGAGAAATATTATCTCAAAAATAACCCAGATGTCAAAGCTTCAGGCATTTCGCCCAAAAACCACTACCTTCTATTTGGAGGGTTTGAGGGACGTAAGCCATCTGAACAATTCGACAGCGCCTTTTATCTCGAACAATATCCGGATGTTAAAGAAAATGGGATTAATCCCTTGGTGCATTACCTAAAATACGGTTGTGGGGAAGGAAGACTAATTAAAAGTGAATAGTGGTTATTTGCATATAAAAAAATATACTCTTAGAATTATGAAAAATAGATATAAAATAAACTATTTGCCAATTATTCAAAATAATTGGGCTATTATTTTGGCAATAATGGTTGGACTTATGGCTACATTTATTGCAATATTTTTTGTGTCGCAGCCATTATTGGAAATGCATGGGTTTCGCCAAACACAAACTGCGTTAACATCTTACTGGATGCTAAAAGATGGTTGGAGCTTGGCGTACGAAACTCCAGTTGCCGGCTTTCCCTGGGCTATACCAATGGAATTTCCAATTTACCAAGGAATTGTTAGCCTGATTGCCTACATATTCAATTTGCCATTGGCACCAATTGGTCGTTTGCTAAGCTTTTGTTTTTTAATAGCCTGCGCTTGGCCTGCAATAATAGTAACAAGAAAGCTTAAACTAAAACCTCAGGTTGCTTGGGTTTTTTGTGCTTTATTATGGTCGAGCCCAATTTACCTTTTCTGGGGTCGGACATTTATGATTGAAACCGCAGCATTATTTTTCACTTTGGCGGCAATTCCTTACGCCATAGACTTTTTCGATGTCGCACCATCGCTGAAGTCAGCCTTTCTTTTTTCGCTTTTTGCCACCATTGGTTTATTACAAAAAGTAACTACGGCAGCACCTGTGCTACTGGTTTTAGCCATCCTAACTGTTATCATTCATTTTCAATCATTTGGTTTCAGATTACCCACTTGGAAAAAAATAACAATCATTGCTTTTGCATTTCTGATACCATTTGTTTTGGTTTCGCTATGGACAAATTATACCGATTCTATAAAAGCTCTCAATCCCTTAGATCTCACATCTATAAGACTTAATAAAACTTATTTCGGCACTTTAAAACAGCATTTAAATTTTAATGTGCTTAAAACAATTTTTTGGGATAGAGTTATTTCAAAAAACGTTGCTGGAATTTTTGGTATAATTATTCTATGCCTCTCTCTCTGTATTGCAGACCGTCGTATTCGATCAATAATACTGATATGCCTTATTTTGTTCTTTCTTCCAATTTATAGTTTTCTAAATGTGCACCTTATGCATAATTATTATCAGGTTTCGTCAACGGTTTTTATTATAAGTGCCATAGCAGTTGCTACTTCCCAAGTATTTCCTGAACGAATTAGAAAAATACCATTCTCCTCCACCATTACAATCTTATTGGTTGGTGCTAATTTTATCTCACTTGAGAAACCTTATGCCGGAGCTTTATTCAAGACTTTTGATACTTCTACATCTAATATTCTTGCTGTTGCTGAGGTAATCCAAATGTACACACCAGAAGAAAGTGCCGTGGTGATTTTTGGTGACAATTGGAGCAGCGAAATAGGGTATTATTCAGAACGAAAATCATTTACAGTACCAAATTGGTATAAAGGTTATAATGCCGTATGGCATAATCCATCAAATTATATTGGGAAACAAAAACTTGGAGCATTAGTCTTTTGCACAAATGGCGAGATAAAAATTAATTTAACAGATATTTTGAACAGACCAGATGTTAAATCTGATTCATCTCTTTTTAAAATTAAGGAATCATATATATGGCTGCCAGGTGCCAAATCCCTATTCTTGCCGTGGAATAATAGGACTATCCTCCCTATGGAATTTTATGAAAAACTCCTCCCATCAATTCCTTCAGGCTATACTGAAACAAAATCCTCCAACTGTGACGGTTCAATTGATATAATAAACGGCATATTTCCAGCACCTAAACAGACCGAAGTTTCCGGATTTATAACCGTTGACGGGTGGATGGCATTTTCGGCTAAAGACGGAATTGCTGCTGAAGAGATATTTATCACATTAAAAAATTCGGATGGATTATTAAAATATTTTACTACTCAGAGTAAGCCTCGGAGAGATGTTAATCATTATTATAATAAACTTTTAATGGCTGATGTAGGTTTTATATCATCTATTAATGTAAATGATTTTAAAGGCGATTATGTTCTTGGTGCAGCCATAGGTTATAAAGGTCAGTTAATTCATTGCAGACATATAAATATCCCTGTTAAAATATCCGGAGCGAAAGAATAATCAAGAGTTATAATTAAAAAGATCTATAATAAAATAGTATTATTTATGATAAAAGGCAAAATAATTACTGTAGTTATGCCTGCCTATAATGCGGCTAAGACTCTTGAAGGGACTTATAATGAAATTCCCCATCATATAGTTGATCATGTAATTCTGGTTGATGATTATAGTACAGATGATACCATTCGAGTAGCAGAAAATCTTGGTATTCAGAATATCATAAAACATCAGAAAAATCTTGGTTATGGTGGAAATCAAAAAACTTGTTACAAAAAGGCACTTGAATTGAATTCGGATATAGTTATTATGCTTCACCCTGACTATCAATATACTCCTAAATTAATAGAATCAATGAGCTATTTGATAACAAATGATATATTTCCTGTTGTACTTGGTTCACGAATTCTGGGCAATGGTGCTTTAAAAGGAGGAATGCCTATTTACAAATATATTTTCAATCGTATATTGACATTAACTCAAAACCTGCTAATGCATAAGAAACTTAGTGAATACCATACAGGATACCGTGCTTTCTCGGGTGATGTATTACGGAGGATCAATTTTGAGGCCAATTCCAATAACTTTGTATTTGATAATCAAATGATCGCTCAGATTTTTTATGCAGGATATAATATTGGAGAAATCACCTGCCCAACTAATTATTCAAAAGATACTTCTTCAATAAATTTATATCAAAGCTTTAAGTATGGATATGGCGTTCTTAAAACAACCTTATCATATATGGCTCAAAAAACCAATCTATTTAACTATGACATATATTTGCTGCACGAAAAGAAAAAAGATTAGCCAGTTCACAATGCTTTAACCAATGAAACCAAATAAGCTAAACAATGTTTATGCTGTCCCTTCCAAAAGACAATAAAACAGGCATTAAACTTTATAGATCCTTAAAAACTATTTTATTTCAAATCGAAGATAAATTACAAATTCTCAAATCCATAAAATTATTTAAATTAATTCACAATGTCGAACGAAATCGCAATCAATCTTCAATCCTTATCAAAGACCTACAAACTCTACGAGTCGCGGGGAGACAGGTTAAAGGAATTAGTAAACCCGTTTCGAAAGTGTTATCATGTAAAACATAATGCTCTTCAAGATATAACATTCAATGTCGGGAGAGGTGAGGTGGTTGGTATTATTGGACAAAACGGAAGTGGTAAATCTACGCTATTAAAAATTCTTGCATCTGTTGTTTCACCAACATCAGGATATTATGAATGTAACGGCAGGGTAACTGCTTTGCTCGAACTTGGCGGAGGTTTTAACATGGAACTTACCGGAGTTGAAAATATTTATTACCTCGGTGCCATTCAGGGTTATCCCAAAAAAGAAATGGTGAAGCGCATTGATCAAATACTCGATTTTGCTGATATTGGAGAATACGCTTTTCAACCGGTAAAGACTTATTCAAGCGGTATGTACGTTAGGTTGGCCTTTTCAATGGCAATCAATATCGATCCGGATATTCTTATCACTGACGAAGCATTATCGGTAGGTGATATTCGATTTCAACAAAAATGCTACCGTAAAATCCGAGAGTTCAAAGATAAGGGAAAAACAATTCTGATATGTACACATAGCCTTCGTGCCGTGAATGATTTTTGCACAAAAGCAATTTGGCTTCACAAGGGTGTTATAAGGGAACAGGGTGATCCGCGTTATGTAACAGATAATTATAATGCTTTTATGATCTCTGACCAGACAGATGAAATGAAACTGAATTCCTCGAAGGTAGAGGAGGTAGAATCAGCATTTAATCGCAAAACAGTACTTTTGCCTTCCTATCCGGACCTTAAATGGCACGATTTGATCCGCTGCGATTCTTTTGGCACAGGAGGTATTAAACCTCTTTATACAGCTATTGTTAATGCCGATACAAAAAACAATATTATTCAGCTTAGTGGAGGCGAAAATATTACAGTTTTTCTTCATCTGATTGCTGAAGCAGAAATGGCAAATCCAATTTTTGAACTGGTTCTGAATGGTCAGTTTGGTTCTCCGGTATTTAAAATCAGCAATAACATTTATCAACAACAGGTAACTTTGGTAAATGGCAAACATAATATCCTATCTTTTAATTTTACTTTTCCACATATTGGTAACGGTCATTATACTATATCCTTTGGTGTGGTTTGGCTTGATAATAATAACCAGCAAAAACAACAAAAAATACACGACGCATTGATCGTTGAAGTGCGAAACGACGATATTAAATACAACTTGGGTACGATTTTAGCCATGAATAAGGCCACCATTCAAACAATTCCATTTCAATTTTGATATGGCTTATTGTAAACTTTAAATCATTTCACTTATTTTATAATCAATCACGAACAATATGAAAAAAATTAAAGGATTAATTATTTTTGTTTTAACAATTTTTAAACAACGAAATATTATTTATACTTTGGTAATACGCGATTTTAGCAACCGATATTTGTCCTCCTATATTGGACTTCCCTGGGCTTTTATTCAACCGGCAGTATATATTTTTGTTATCTGGTTCGCTTTTACCTTCGGATTGCGTGGTGGAAAAACTTCAGGCGGGATTCCTTTTGCTCCCTGGCTAATAGTAGCAACCATTCCATGGATGTTTATCAGTCAGACAATGATTGTAAGTTGTGCTGCAATAAATGAATATGCCTACCTGATAAAAAAAACTAAGTTTAATGTTAGTTTAATACCAATTATAAAGATATTTTCGGGAATGATAGTTCATTTCATCTTAGTTGCTTGTATAGTTTTTCTTCTTGTCTTTTATTTTGGAATATATCCCACTATCTATTGGATTCAATTTTTCTATTATCTTTTTGCAACTATGGTCTTGCTTTCAGGCATCGCATGGCTTGTTTCTTCAATCAATGTTTTTGTCAAAGATATGGCGCATTTTGTCCACATTATAGTAACAATGCTATTTTGGGCCACACCAATTATCTGGCCTTACACTATGCTTGAAGGAAATTACCGTTACATTGCCTTACTCAATCCATTTTTCTATATTACAGAGGGATATCGTTATACCTTTCTTGAAAAGGTTTGGTTTTTTGAATTCGTTGAAATGAATGTTTACTTTTGGATTCTTACCGGAATTATTTTCGTGATTGGCGCACTGACTTTTCAGAAACTTAAGCGAAATTTTGGTGATGTGTTGTAAATTGATGTATAGGATCAGTATTTAATTAATTATTATTAGCTATGTTATTAATAAACACTATTTTACATCCTCGTAATCTTTATAAAAGAATCAAATTTAATCTTAGTTATTGGCATACCATCAGGGTAATCAGGAACAGCGGTTTATTTGACGTGGAATTTTACCTTGAAAATTATCCTGATGTAAAAGATGACGGTATGGATCCGTTGAAACACTATTACTACCACGGATGGAAGGAAGGGAGAAATCCCAGTAATTCCTTTAATACAAATTTCTATATTACAACTTATCCGGATGTTAAAAATGCAGGAATCAATCCATTGTTTCATTTTGTCAGATATGGAAAGAAAGAAAAACGGTTGACACAACAATCGGAAATATTAGTAATATCGGAAATAAAAAAAGTTTATAATGTTTCAAAGTATATCAGATCTTTATTGGTTTCACTTGAAAAATTAATAGAGAAAATCAAATATTCATTTGTTCTTGCTTCATTTGTTATAAAACGAAATGGAAGTTTGAAAATTACTCTGAAAAAATTTATTAAAGTATTGAGAAAGGAAGGAATAAAAGGTGCAATTATTCAACTTAAAAAACATTCTTATTATGCACAGGGTTCAAATGAAAGTACTGAAATAGCAACTGAAAAAGAAAAAGAAACGAAAAAGGATAATACAAAATATCGGAGTCCGAACACAATTTTATTTATAGGACACGATGCGCATCTCGCAGGTGCTCAGGTTTTGCTTCTCAGTTTAGTAAAGTGGTTTAGTGAACATACGGGAGTGACAATTAAAATAATTTTGCTTCGGAATGGCGTTCTTTTTGAAAAATACAATTCAATAGCTTCAACACTAATATGGGAAGATATATGTAATTTGTATAAGGATAAAGATAAAAGAAATGAGTTTTTACGTGGATATATTGGAAAAATTGATCTGATTTATGGAAATACAGTGATATCACCGACAATTTATGATGAATTTGCCTATTTAGGTGTCCCATTCATCACACATGTTCATGAGCTTGAAAAATCAATTAAATTATATGCCGATAAAGCCACAATAATAAAAATGAAATTATTTACCTCCTTTTTTATTGGTTGCTCAAAACCCGTTAGTGAAAATTTAATTACCAATCACAATGTTGAAAAGGAAAAAATTGCAACTATCAATGAGTTTATTGAAAACAGACAAATTACATTTAACCAAACAAAAGTAGTATTACGAAAGAGATTAGGGTTAATTGAGGAGGCTTTAATTGTTTTAGTATGTGGTACAATGTATTGGAGAAAAGGTGTAGATCTTTTCGTTGAAACAGCTATATATCTAAAGAAAAAAGGGAAAACTAACTTTCATTTTTATTGGATAGGTGAGAATTTTTGGGATTTCGATAATGCATCCAAAATAATTTGTTCATGGAATGAACTTTTAGATAAAATTTTAAAAAATGGGCTTAATGATAACATTTCTTTTCTTGGTGTAAAAGAAAATGTTTTTGATTATTTGCAGGCAAGTGATATATTTTATCTTCCTTCGCGAGAAGATCCATTTCCATTAGTTTGTCTCGAAGCTGCACAATGCGGTGTTCCTGTTATTTGTTTTGAGAATGCGGGTGGAATATCCGATTTTATAGAAAAGGATGCGGGTTTTGTAGTTCCATTTGAAGATACCCAAGAGGCAGCTGAAAAAATAATATTTTTAGATAAGCATAGAGATAAATTAAATGAATTAGGCACTACAGCAAGAAAAAAATTCCTTGCACGTCACAGTATTGATATTGCAGCTCCCGGAGTTTTAAATCTTTGCCAAAAAATAGGTAATATTGCACCATTAGTTTCAGTAATTGTTCCAAATTATAATTACAGAAAATATTTGGAGAAAAGATTGGATAGTATCCTTAACCAAACATTTAAAGATTTTGAAATAATAATACTTGATGACGCCTCAACAGACGGCAGCTTGGATATTGTAGCTAAATATCTTCATTTACCAAATGTTCGCTTAATTAAAAATTCTTTAAATAGTGGGAATGCTTTTAAACAGTGGAATAAAGGATTTATGGAGGCGAAAGGGGAAATTATCTGGTTTGCTGAAGCAGATGATTATTGCCAAACAGATTTTTTGGAAAAATTATTACCAAATTTTATTAATACCTCCGTTGCTTTATCCTACTGCGATTCAACAATTGTTGATGAAAAAGATAGTGTGACAGGGAATTATGATTTATATTTAGAGCATCTCGATTCAAGGCATTGGAAATCCTCATACCAGGTTACCGGCCAACAAGAAATAAATTTCGGTCTTGGAGTAAAAAATTCAATTCCAAATGCAAGTGCAGTGTTAATAAGAAAAAGTTGCATTTCTGAATCTATTTTCAATGGGACTTTTCAATTTAAATTTTCAGGTGATTGGTTCTTTTACACACAATTAATTAAAGGAAAGTTAATCACTTTCAATTCTGAAAAATTAAATTATCATCGCAAACATAGCCAAACTATTTCATCAAGGTTCAATACTGAAAGCTCCTCAATTCAATTGTTGTTAAAAGAAGCAGAATTAATTCATAATAATAATATACTGGAGAATTATTCAATTAATTTTGATTATCCAAAAAAATGGGAGTTTTATATTACCGAACAAATACTTGCTTTTTATCCAAAAGCAGAAAAATTTGAATTTGATAATTACTATCCTTTCACGATATTTGAAGAAAAGATAAAAAAAGCAGCAATAAAAGGTAAAAACCTGGTTTTTATTACAACAAACGATGGTTCATCCAATGGAGGTAGCGAACAATTATGGAGGTTTTCAGCGATGGAATGTAGTAAGCGAGGACACAATGTAATGGTAGTAATAAAAAATTGGAATCCCGTACCTTTTTTTATCAAAGACCTCTATAACGCAGGGATAACGGTCGTATTCAAAGAAATAAATCATTTTAATACTATTACAAATTTTGAGCCTGATTTAATTATAATTTCCATCGGCGATCAGGATGAAGGGATTGACTATTATGAAAACTGTCAGACAGCTAATATACCTTACATAATAGTAAATCACCTTTCAAAAGAACCAAAATATTGGCCAATCAGAACAGATATTGTTGAACAGGTTAAACAAGGATATCTGAATGCAAAAATTGTCTTATTCACCGGTAAAAATAATCATAAGGTAATGGAAAAAAGAATTTCATGCACCATACCAAATGCCGGAATTTTTTATAATCCTTTTGATGTTGATAGAAATACAGTAATTCCATTCCCATCAATCAAAGAAGTATTAAAGATAGCCATTCCTGCAAGTTTGGTTATTATTCACAAAGGGCAAAATCTGGCAATTGAACTTTTTAATCTCCAGAAATGGAGGAATCGCTTAATTCATCTTAATATTTATGGTAGGGGTTCTGATGAAATCGAACTTAAAAATCAGGTAAGGGACAATAAGATGACAAACGTCACTTTTCACGGTCATTCCAATGATATACTAGCAGTTTGGAAAGAAAATCACGCCATATTTCTTTCGTCATTTATGGAGGGATTGCCAATTACATTGGTTGGAGCTATGATTTGCGGAAGAGTTCCAATAGTAACAGATATTGGAGCACATTGTGAAGTTATTGACGATAACATCAATGGTTTTATTGCAAAAGAACCAACGGTTGCAGCATTAGATGAAGCCTTTGAAAGAGCTTATCAAAAATTAGAAATTTGGGAAGATATTGGCCGAAAATCAAGAGAAAAAATACTTTCAATAGTTCCGGAAGATCCGATTGATGATTTTATTAATAAGATAATTCCATTAACAAGAAATAATAAATAGAAATCTATTTATTGTGTATAAAAAAAAGCTCTTAAAATTTTAGTTCTAAAATTCACTACCAATTAAAGTGATAAATTTACGACATGCTAATCCTGATGGTTGCTATCAAATTGGAGAAAAAACAATTGGAATAATTCCGCATATCTCAACATTATAAAGGATATTAAGGCATAAGAAGTTTGGGGAGGTTAATCCATCTAACGTGACTATAAACATTGACAGTGTATCTAAAGCATTTTTACCTGCAATTTTTTTATCTTAACATCCTTCAGTATCTTATATTATTAAGCCAGTATTGAAATTAGCATAAACGAACTTTTGATCTTTTTTCTCAATTTCAGCCAGGAAGGTTTCCGTTAGCTATAAAATAAATCGTTCATTCGGTGTTAAAAAAGTATTTTTGGACAGCAGTCTTTTCAATTAACTAACTTCGTGGTAATCTGAAATTTCATTAGAAAAGATATATTAGAAATGTAGATTAAATTTAAATAATAATATAATGAACAATTCAAACAAATACGGTAATATAGTTACCAAGATTCATCCCAAAGATGAAATGTATTCTTTTTTCAAAACCCATCCATTACACAGGGACAACCCATTAGAATCATATTTTGAAAGCGGCGATGGTATGATCAGTAGTTTATTGGATATTATTGGGAAAATTGATATAAAAATTGAAGATATTAATAACTTCCTTGAATTTGCTTGCGGGTATGGGCGATTTACGAGGCATTTGGTGAAGATAATTCCTCCAAATAAAATCACAGGTTCCGATGTGTTTAAAGAGGCGGTTGATTTTCAAAAAGAAGTGTTTGGCGTAAAAGGATTTTATTCGGCATTTAAACCTAAAGATGTAGAAATACCAGAAAAATACGACATTATATTTGTTGCGTCATTGTTTTCTCATCTTCCTAAAAAGACCTGGCGTTCGTGGTTAAAAAAGCTTTATAATTCATTAAATGAAAATGGAGTTTTGATTTTCAGTACTCATGGCATAACTTGTATGGCAAATCCTGATGATATGCCAAAATCTGGATTTCTTCATTTACGCATAAGTGAAAGTAAAATTCACTCCTTAAGGGAGTACGGTTTGACATATACCACTCCAGAATTTGTTCAAAAAACAGTTTTTAAAGAGACAGGTCAATCCATATTTTTGGAAATTCCGAAAGGTTTATGGAATTATCAGGATGTCTATGTTTTAAAACAATCATCTAATGATGCACAAAGATTACCCGGACGGATAAATAATATAACTCCTGCGTTAAATATTTTTAGAAATTACATCCTTAATATACGAAGTTATTTTAAAAGCGGATTCAAAAAAACGATGACTTTACCACCAGATGAGCTAAACAAACATATCGGCGGAAGTCATACCTCTGACTATGCCATTATAGGCGACCACTTTTTTGAAATTTTCAAAAAGTATGGAGATATAAAAAACACAGATCGAGTACTTGATGTGGGTTGCGGATGTGGTCGTATGGCTATACCTTTAACAAAATTCTTAACAATTGGTACTTATGACGGATTTGATATTATGCCAGAGCATGTTAAATGGTGTAAGCAAAACATCACCCCTCGTTATCCGAAATTTAAATTCCAATTAGCAGACGTTTTTCATGAGCTATACAGGAAAGAAGGAAGAACGAAATCAAAAGATTTTCGCTTTCCCTATTGTGACAATTCCTTCGATTTTACCTTTCTCACATCAGTGTTTACTCACATGCTTAAAGATGATATTGCTCACTACACAAGTGAAATATTCCGCACATTAAGGTTTGGTGGGACAGCTCTCATAACATTTTTCATCTTAAATGATGAATCAGAGATTTTAATGAATACACAGGCTGCAATTATGAATATTCCATTTGATTTTGGAGATGAGGGAATCAGAGTAACTGACCCGAATAATCCGGAAGCTGTTATCGGCTACCCCGAAACAATGATTCGACAGATATTAACTGACAATGGTTTGACTATTATTGAGCCAATATATTTTGGTTCATGGTCCGGAAGACAAGATTCAGTAACTTTTCAAGATCTTGTAATTTTACGCAAAATATGAAGTTGAATACTTATAATCCAAAAACGTATTATTTGGATATTACCATAAACTGAATAAATAAATACTTAATGTTTTTGAAATTTTTTTATCGGATTTTGCCGATTGCTATTCTTCTTATTTGGCTTACAGCCATTGGAATGCTAATTTGGCATCGTGTTTGTGAAAGCCCTCAACCTCCCTTCCATGATGCATTATCATATCTGCAAAAAGCTAAGTCATTTTGGGATAATGTGTCACAGGGTTGGCCACATAACCCCTTAAATCTTGTACAGGCAGTACGCCCTCCAGGAACTGTTTTACTATCATATCCTTTTGGTTTTTCATCCGATTATAGGGGTTTTCTATTTCGTTCTGTATTTGTACCCTTTTTAATCTGGGTTATTGCTATTTTAATTTCTTGTTTGCCTAATGGTAAAAACGTTACATTAAAATCAACTTGGCATTCAGTTTTTGTAGTTTTTATTTTAGGACCCATGCCATTCTTTTTCCAATTTGAATGTCGGGCTGAAACTTCTTATTGGGGTGTTATGGATGGATTTTTAGCCTCACTTTCAGCATTAACTGTTGCCTGTTCCGCAAGAAGTCTTTTGTATAAATCGTGGGTGTGGGCAGTGATAGCAGCTGCTATCGCCGCGTTTTGTCCCCTTGTTAAGCCATCAGGCAGTATTGTATTGTTGCTTACAACAATATTTTGGAGCGGAAATGCCTTATTATCAATTTTTTACTCCGATTCAAAATCTCGAAAAAGTAGTATCCGTTTTTGGTTATCTGGTACAACTGTATTTTTATTATTTGGGGGAACCATTTCATTGATGTGTTTACACTCCCAATATCTCAGTAATGAAGTAATATCCTATTATAAACAATCAATGGTTATTTTACAGAATGAGCAAAATCAATCTCTATCTTATCTCACTATAAAACATACCCTTCATTTTCTATTCGGCCCTCAATTATTTATCACCGTCTTTTTGATAGCATATATTCTTAGCAAAAAGTTGAATAATTATAGGTATCAATATTCAGATTGGACCTTTATTAGTGCAAGCATTCTCTTTTTATTGGTTGGAGGATGGTTTTGGATAGTTACAACAGGGATTTCTCAGTCGAGATATTTTTTTCCTTTTGCTTTAATGCTCATTGTGCCTTTTATTTTTGTCGTTTTTCGTAAAATTAATTTTGGGGAAATTACCATACCAACTTATACTGCATGGGGCATTAGAATATTATGCTTGTTACCAGCCATAAATCTCTTATTACTTTTGATGTTTCAAAACCCGAATAAAAAATGGCAAAAAATTTCAGGTGTATCATTGAACATTGGTTTAGGTGCAACAGGGGTTAAATTTGCAAAGGATTTCCTGAAAGAGCTTGAAATTATAAAAAAAACACCATCCGTTTATTCATTCGGTAACTCAGAAGATTTCTATTCTTTCTACTGTTATGGATGGTATCATAATATTGTTAATCCCACTTCTCCATATTTTAATACTGTTATACCAGTAGATTGGCAACGCCCATCTACCTATCGTATTCCGGAAATAATAAAAGCAGACTATGTTATTTTTGCACCTGTAACCAAACGAAAACAAAAACAAATACAATCTGTTAAACAGATAAATTCTCTTGAGGAGGAGGGTCGTGTATTTGAAGCATTTCTTTCGACTTTAACATTAGAAGATGGACTTAAAACTAAGTTTGAAAATCAATTCTGTCGTTTGTCGGAAATTACAAATAGGCATCGTTTAAAAGAGGCTTTCGATTTATTTATAAAAACTAAGACATGGCGGTCGGTATTCGTCGAAGAAAACAAAATTGCCTCAGCATTAGACGCTAAATCTTTTCCTGTATCAATAGAGTTAAAAAAAGCAAACCGAGAGATTACTAATTATTTTGAATATATAAATATTTTAGAGAATAAACTCACTATTTTAGGTTGGGGTTTTATAAAAGGTCTTAATTCTGATTCTATGAAATCCTATATTTTATTAAAATCAAAAGACTCATTGTCGGTTTTCTCTGCGAATATTCAAATAAGGAAAGATGTAACAGAATATTTTAAGGGAAATGGGATTAACTATGATTCAACTGGTTTTTCAGTTCAGATTCCGGTTTACAATCTTGAAAAAGGGCACTATCAAGTAGGTTTATACATTGAAAAGGGTGATCAGACAGGAATCGTCTATTCTGATAAATACATTGATGTTGACAATTAATGATTTTACTTATGGACAAAAAATATTTGCAAACTTATTTTGAATCGGTTGCCCCCCAAAGGCTAAAGTGGAAAAGAAGAAATAGAAGTTACCACAAACTATTAGAAAAATATTTTTCATTTATAGTTCCCGAAAATAGCAGAGTCCTTGAAATTGGCTGTGGTATTGGTGATTTGCTGGCTTCCTTAAAACCCAATAGAGGTGTTGGTATAGACTTTTCATCCACAATAATTGAAATGGCAAGGGCCAATTATCCTAATTTGGAATTCATTGTTCAGGATGCTGAAAAAATAAATATACACGAAACTTTTGACTATATCATTCTATCCGATTTAGTAGGTTCATTGTGGGATGTTCAGACTGTTTTTGAAAATATTAGATGTGTTTGTCATGAAAGAACCAGAGTAATTGTGTCGTACTATAACTATTTGTGGGAACCATTAATGCTCATGGGCGAATTTTTTAAATTAAAACTTAAACAACCGATTCAAAATTGGCTTTCATCAGATGATATTATTAATATTCTCTCTATTAGCGGGTTTGAAACAATTCGCACAGACAACAAAATACTGCTTCCGAAATATATTCCTGTTTTAACTTGGTTTTTTAATAATATTGTTGCTAATATTCCAATAATCAGACATATATCACTGACAAACTTTATAATAGCTCGTCCAATAATTAATAAGAAAACTGATTATTCTGTTTCGATTATTATTCCTGCAAAAAATGAGAAAGAGAATATTGAAAATGCAATAATACGCACACCTTCTTTTGGAACAGAGCAAGAGTTTATTTATGTCGAAGGTAATTCCTCCGATGGCACATATAACGAAATACTACGCGTAAAAGAAAAATATTCAACCAAAAACATTAAAGCCATCAAACAAACAGGTAAAGGAAAAGGTAATGCTGTTAGAGAGGGGTTTGAAAATGCCACAGGTGATATTCTTTTTATTCTTGATGCAGACCTGACTACGCCCCCTGAAGACATGCCAAAGTTTTACGAAGCTATACAAAACAATAAAGGTGAATTTATTAACGGTTGTCGTCTGGTGTATCCTATGGAAAAACAAGCGATGCGTTTTCTTAACCTGATTGCCAACAAAACTTTCAGTGTAGTATTCAGCTTTTTATTGGGACAGCCATTGAAAGATACTCTTTGCGGAACAAAAGTATTATCAAAGAAAGATTATGAGATTATTAAAAACAATAGGAAGTATTTTGGTGATTTTGACCCATTCGGTGATTTCGACTTGCTGTTTGGAGCAGCAAAACTCAATCTTAAAATTGTTGAAATAAATGTACGGTATAAAGACCGGCAATATGGAACAACTCAAATAAGCAGGTTCAAACATGGATGGCTACTTTTCCAGATGACCCTATTTGCAGCGAGAAAATTAAAATTTTTTTAATTGATAATATGTATAATAAAAGACTGCAAAATGAAGTAATTCACGGGAAATTCCTGACAAACCACAATGCAGGCGAAATTTGGAACTGGGAATCACCAGCCGGAAAAATCCGTTGGAAAAGAAGGGTTACGATGCTAACTAATTCACTGAAAAGTGGGATGATAGTATTGGAAATAGGCTGTGGCACGGGATTGTTTACCAAAGAAATAGCAAAAATGTCAGTTCAGCTTACTGCTATTGACATTTCACCGGATTTGATTGAAATTGCCAGAGAGAATATTTCAGACTCAAATGTAAGTTTTTTTGTGGAAAATGCATACAAATTACCTTATGATAACGGAATTTTTGATGCTGTAATCGGATCATCTGTTTTACATCATCTTGATATTGAACCGGCTTTAAAAGAATTTTATAGGGTACTGAAGCCGAATGGATATATTGCTTTTACCGAACCAAATATGATGAATCCACAAATTGCCTTGCAGAAAAACATAAAGTATTTGAAAAGAAAAGCTGGTGACTCACCGGATGAAACAGCATTTTTCGCATGGATACTTCGGAAAAAACTTGAAAAGTTTGGTTTCTCAGGGATACACATTTCTCCTTTCGATTTTCTTCATCCGGGAATT
>CAILKW010000666.1 GCA_903834845.1 uncultured Bacteroidia bacterium
AAAAAAACATCACCCATTCTGAGGAAATTATTGAAGGAGAAATCCTTATTAACAACGTAACAATTCGCATTTTTTTAGTTTTTTACGACTATGAAAAAGATTTTTGAAGCGAAAGATCACTGAAATATTAAGAAATGTATAAATTTAATATTAATTTTGAAACGTGTAAGCATAACATATTTCAGGTGATCAAAAGAAAAGCTTTTTATGCAGGAAGAATTAAAAAAGGACGATAGTCTTTGGCAGCGATTTAAGAATGGTAATGATCAGGCATTTTACCATCTTTATAATCTGTATTCTGATAATCTGTATAAATACGGAAGCCATTTTTCAAGGGATAAAGACTTTGTTAAAGATTGTGTTCATGATCTTTTTCTTGACTTGTACAAATACAGGAACAAGCTTTCGGATACCGATAATGTTCAGTTTTACTTATTCCGGTCACTTCGCCGGATTATTCACAAGGAACAGGTTAAGATAATTCCCCTTGTTTACAATGAAATGATCCGGTCGCCTGCCGACAATTCAGATCTTTCCTTTGAAGACACTATGATTGCAGCTGAAACAGAAGCAGAAAATCGAGCAATATTAAGCAATGCCATGAAAACTCTCTCCAACAGGCAACGCGAAGGTCTTTCCCTTAAATTTGAACATAACAGCACTTATCCTGAAATTGCAGAAATCATGGGAATCACGGTTGAGTCGTCCCGAACCATCATTTACATGGCATTAAAGGAGCTTAGAAAGTCTATTGAAGACAAAGGTCATTCCTTTCAACTGTTGTTTTTTCTGAACCGTTATCCGCATCCATAAATATTTTTTAAAATATTCTTTTTTTTTTGTCTATGTTTTGAATGTTTTGTTCTTTCTCAGAATAAAGAAAGAAGTTAATGCTTAAGAAGACAAAATTACGAGCCGAAGATTTATTAGCTGAGGAAAATTTTTCAGAAGAACTTTTATTGCAAAATGCGAAAGAAGGTATCATTGACGAAAATGAAATCCTGATTGCCCGAAAAATCTACTCTTTTCTACACAATTCAAGTGATAGTCTGACTGATACAGAGAAAGAACAAACAAAAAATCAAATACGAACCTCTGTTCGGAGACTTTCCATGAAACGGTATCATTTAATATGGTCGGTGGCTGCCACAATATTACTTGCAGCTATTGTAACTTATGTTGGGTATTTTTGGATTAACTCCAAACCGGAGATTGTCAATTTTGCACAGACACAACCACAAATAAAGGCTGAAAATAATACACGCATTATACTTCAGAATGGAGAAGAAGTTCAGATAGACAAAACACAATCTCAAATCAGGTATGATGCCAAAGGAGAAAATATACTCATTGATTCGGAACAAAAAGTTGTTCAGAAGACAGGCGACACAAAGGAAGTTTTTAATACGGTAATTGTTCCTTATGGAAAACGCACCCAAATTACTTTAGCTGAAGGAACAAAAGTTTGGTTGAACTCTGGTTCAAAATTAGTTTACCCCGCAGTATTTGTCGGTAACAAGCGCGAAGTTTACATTGAGGGGGAGGCAGTCTTTGATGTTGTGTATCAAAAGGAAAAACCATTTGTGGTAAGTACAAAAGATTTTGATATTAAAGTTTTGGGGACTGTGTTCAATATATGTGCTTATGCAGATGATCAATATTCAAGTGCCGTATTAGAGCAGGGCAAGATTGAACTTATTTGTGGTGGATCTTCAATTTTATTTCGTGAAAAACTTGAAATTTTACCTGGCACAATGGCTGTATTTGATCGTAAACAAAAAACTATTGAACAGAAACCAGTGAATACACAAAAGTATTTGTCGTGGCGCGCAGGGTATTTAATATTCAACAGCGAAAAGCTCGAAAACATCCTGCGAAAATTAGGTCGTTACTACAATATCGAAATGGTTGTAAATGACAATAATCTTAAGAATGAAACATTCTCAGGATACCTCGAAATGAAAAACACTCCGGAAGAGGTGCTGATGGTAATAAATGAAACTACTTTGTTTTCATTTACCACGGAGCAAGGAAAAATGATTATTAACCCAAAATAAGATGCCTATGTAATGTTGAAACTTTGGAAAATGCAAAAAGCCTGCAGATGTTGGAACCATCCGCAAGCTTCGATTTTAAGTTACATCGCCTGACAGCGATAAAATATAAACTAAAAGATGTACAAATGTATGAAAAATATTATTCATTGTAACACTTATTTCCATCAAAGGAAGTTTTTTGCGCGAATTTTTATGGTTATGAAAATAACAGTATTATTTCTCCTCATAGCAATAAGCAGTGCTTTTGCGAATTCTTCGTATTCTCAAATTACCCGTTTTACCCTCCGTATGGAGAATGTATCTATTCAACAGGTTTTTGACGAGATACAGAAGAAGAGTGAGTTTATAATATTTTACAAAGACAATCAGGTTGATATCAACCATAGGTCAAGTGTGGATGTAGTTGAAGCAACGGTTGATCAGATATTAAATCAGGCTTTTAAAAACACAAATCTGGGATACAAAATTATTGATCGTCAGATTGTTATTACTGGGGATAAAACCAAAGAAACACCATCAGGCATTAAGTCTGAAACTTATGCAGAGCAGAAAAAAGTTATCTCCGGTATTGTTAGAGATGGCAATGGCGTACTTTTACCAGGAGTTACCGTAATTGTAAAAGGAACAACTATAGGAACAGTTACCGATAACGAGGGTAATTTCAGATTGGCTCTGCCTGAAGATGCCAAAATTCTGGTATTCTCATTTATTGGGATGAATACAAAGGAAATCACCCTTGCCGGAAAAATTTTTGTAAACGCTACGCTTTATGAAAAGACTTTTGCTATTGATGAAGTTGTTGCAATCGGTTACGGAATCCAGCGAAGAACCGATGTCTCAGGGGCTGTCGCATCTGTCAACGCAAGTGCTACAAAAGAAAGAGTTATCATGTCTCTGGGAGACGCACTTAAAGGACAGGTTTCAGGAGTTGCCGTAACATCATTCAGTGGCGAACCGGGGTCTGGAAATTCAATTAATATACGTGGAAATACTTCATTGAGTGGGGATAGTGAACCGCTATATGTTGTTGACGGGATCATTTCACAAGCATCAGATGTTGTACCGAGTCAAATAGCATCAATTGACATTCTTAAAGACGCTTCTTCTACTGCTATTTATGGTTCCAGAGGGGCAAACGGTGTCATCCTGATCACCACAATAGGTGGAAAAACGAATAAAAAGACATCAGTCAACCTGTATGCGATGTATGGCATTCAGCAGATGGCTAAAACCCTTCACCTGTTAAATTCCAAACAATATGCCGATGTACGGTACACCGGCTCTATTTTGCGGAATGATATTGATTATGCTGCGAATAATCCATACGATGATATTCCAAATCAGCGAAGGCAGTTTTTAGATGAAGAAAACAGAATGTGGTTTGTCAGTCGAACTCCATTTTATGGCGAAGAGTATTACAATATGGATGATTTTTCTGTGAATACCGATTGGCAAAAAGAATTGTATCGTTTGGCACCGGTTCAGGATTACCGGCTCACGGTAAACGGGGGAAGCGATCAGACGACCTATTCATTTATGTTTGGCAATAAAAACCAGGAAGGTATTCAGATCGGGTCATCCTATGCTGATTATTCCGTGCGTGCAAATATTACACAAAAATTGGGAAGTAAAGCCAATTTAACATTTAATACCTCATTGATCAAATCAATAACCAACCCTTCGGTGGTAGGAAATGCAATTAACCGAAGTCCATTATCGCCTGTTGAGGCTTCTCTTTACGTTGAACCAACAGAAGTTAACAATCCGCCAAGATGGATTACCAATCCTCTTTTTTATGCAGATTTAATAGTCAATGAGACAAAAGCCTGGAGCTACTCAACAAATGTAACACTCGATTATCAGATCGCAAAAGGATTAAAGCTTTATCTGAATGGAACTTATATCACACGTAACGGAGAGACGGAGCAATTTTATCCTGCTACGGTTAGCCAGGGATATTCACAGGGTGGAGTTGCCGCTGTATCGGAAAGTAAGAGAGAAGAGCTGCGAAGTGAAAACTCATTACGCTATGACAAAATATTGCGTTCTCATCGTTTTAGTGCCATAATGGGTAATTCAATCTCTGAGTCAGTCTATCGTACGAACCGTTTTAGCAATTCGAATTTCCCTCTTCAGGACCTGGGAGTGCCTGGAATTAATGAGGGTTTGAACCCGTCTGCTCCAGGTTACAGCTATACCAAAACTACTGGTCTTTCGTGGTTTGGCCGTATTGAGGATACCTACAAAGATAAGTACATTATTAAAGCTTCCTATCGAATGGATGGATCTTCAGTATTTGCGAAAAACAACAAATGGGGTTATTTCCCCTCAGCAGCCGCTGCATGGCGTGTTTCACAAGAGAAGTGGATGCAAAAAATTAAACCCATCAGCAACTTAAAACTGCGGCTTAGCTATGGGGTCAGTGGAAAACAAGCTATTCAGCCTTATCAGTCGCTATCGATGGCCCAACTGTCCAAAATGAGTGAGAATGGCACAAGTAATTCAGGCTCAATTTTCTTTAATCGTTTAGGGAACGATGATTTGAAGTGGGAGACGACAAAAGAAGCAGACTTTGGTATCGATTTAGCCCTTTTTCATGATCGGCTCAGTTTTGTTTTCGATATTTATGACAGAGTAACTTCCGATCTTTTGTACAGCGATCCGCTTCCTGACTATTCGGGGTATGCTGTTCAAATGAGAAATATAGGTAAATTGGGAAATAAAGGCTTGGAACTGTCTGTCTCAGGAGTACCCGTTAGAACTAAAAATTTCTCATGGAATATTAGCTTTAATATCAGTCATAATGTAACAACCGTTCTTGGCTTAGGCCTTCAGGATTGGAAGACCATCGGGACCGGATGGGCAGGATCAAATGCGACACAGGGATTGTTGAAAGTGGGTGAGCGACTTGGAAACTGGTATGGTTATAAAACAAATGGAATATGGCAAAGTTGGGCAGAGATTGATCAGGCTGTTTTGAACGGAGATCTTCCGGCTAATGGTCCGACAATTCCAGGTTTTATTCACTATGCCGATCCTGCTTTACCCAAAGGGACACAAACAGGAGATGACCGGGAGGTATTGGGCAATGGATTTCCTGATTTTTCAGGCGGGATGTCTAATAGCTTTTCATACAAAGGATTATCGCTAAGCTTAATGTTTCAGTATTCATACGGTCAGGATGTTTTTAATGCAACATCAGCTCTTCTGGATGGAATATACGTGATTGGTGGAGTAGGTTCTCAATACAGTGCTAATGTTTTAAACAATTGGGCTCCCACTTTATATTATTACGATAACCTGACAGGTCAGAAAGGCGAAATAGCAATGCTAGGCAATAAATCAAATCGTTATCCTACTAACTATAATCAACGAATAAATACCACTGAATCAGTACCTTTGGACTGGTATGTGCAGGATGCTTCTTATGTGCGTTTGGCCGACCTGACGCTTGCCTATACCTTTCCTAAAAAACTGATGACCAAGTTTAAGATGTCTAATCTGAGATTGTTTTTAAACGCAACAAATCTTTTTGTATTGACTAATTACGAGGCTTACGATCCGGAAGTGAATAACTCCGGAGGACAAGCTTCCTATTTGCTGCCGGGTTTGGATAACAATTCCTATCCCAGAGCCAAAACCTACTCCTTTGGTTTTACTATCACCTTTTAAAAACAAAACATCCAATGAAATCAATTCATAAAATAGTACTGTTTATTTTTATTGTATCGTTTTCTGCATGTACATCATTTCTGGTTGAGGTGCCCAAGGATTCAAGATCATCCTCCAATTCTTATCAGGATGAGGCCGGTGTCAAAGCTGGATTGTTGGGAATTTATGAGGGTTATTACGATATGTATATTCACAGTTCGACACCTTTTATTGGCGAATTGGGTACAGATGAGGCCTACTGCACATTTAACTCGATTGATCTTCGGCTTATTGATACTTATGCCCTTTCGCCACAGAATACACAAACTTTGCCTGATTGGTATATGCTTAATTATAAAGTAATTAGCAGAGCTAATGTTCTGATTGGCCGAACTAAGGCAAATTTTGCCAACCCCTCCACCGAGATTCAGAGGATGATTGCTGAGGCGAAGGTAATGCGGGCCTGGTGCTATTTTCGCTTGGCCCAGACATTTGGCCCGGTTGTCTTAATAAAGGATGAGGTTATTGCACCAGTCGATTATGGATTGTCGCGCGCTCCTCTGAAAGATGTCTATGAGCAAATTGTAAACGATTTAAAAGAGGCTACCAACGAGCTGATTCTTCCCACCGCGCGAAACAGCAGTTCTCAGGTTCGAATTACCCATTGGGTTGCAAAGGCCATGTTGGGGAAAGTCTATCTAACGATGGCTTCATCCAAAGAAGCAGGTGTCATCGACCGGTTGATGACTAAAATAGCAAAACCCGATTTTGGTTTCCAGTCAGTTAAGGAGACGAAAGAACAACTCTATGCTCTGGCTCAAACTACATTGAAAGACATTATCGATAATTCGGGTATTGCCCTGGAACCAGATTATAGAAAACTATTTGTGTGGCAATATAAGAATACGATAGCCGAAAACATGTGGGAATTGCAAGCCAATGATGGAACAGCGACCAGTAATCCGGGAAAAGGATTTTTTCTCTTCAGTTATGGTGGTTCCGGTGGTGGAAGTGCATTGCCAAAACTTAATGGGCTTTTCAACAAAAAAATGCTGTTTGGCGGGGCATTACTAATCCGATCAGAAGGAGGATACCAGGAAGACGATTTACGCAAAGCCTGGGTACTCAATGGAGGTTATAAATCTTTGGTTAAGGGCGTACTGGTTCCACAGTATGCTTATGCAGTTTATAGCTATGCGAATAATAAATACAGCTTTTTGAATTATACAGTTGAAAGACAGGAATCTGATTGGAAAATATTGAACATTTTCTACAGTGGTGTAACAAAGTTTCGTTTCAGTATCAACGATTCTTTACAAACGCCGACGGTTTTTAAAGATGCTTCCAGTTTGCCTTTAAATTTCACAGTGATTCGCTATGCCGATGTATTATTAATGTATGCAGAGGCGTGTTACAAAGTGAATGGCAATGTGGCAGATGCCGAAACAGTTCGATGTATGAATTTAATCAGGGACAGGGCCCGGGGAACAACTTTACCGAGTGTAACTTTGCCCGAGTATGACACTTCTCTCACTTTTGACAACATTTTAAATGAACGGAAATTGGAACTTTGTTTTGAATCCATTCGCTGGTTTGATCTTGCACGTACAGGTAAATTAATTGAGATTTTTAATAATCCGGCGACTTCCTCCACGGGGCAACAGCAACGTCCTCTTCTTACAGATGAAAAATGTTATTTACTTCCAATTCCTCAAACTCAGATTGATATTTCGACAGACAAAACTGGATTCTTTCAAAATTCCGGATACTGATCGAATTATTTATAAAAATATAGATATGAAAACTAAAATAACATACGGGATAACAAAATTGGTCTCCTTTTTCTTCATCTTCAGCTACCTCTTTATTTTCATTGTCAGTTGTCAAAAGGCGGGTATTGATGAATTAGCAGTCCAACCAACACAAATTACAAAATATACCCTGCCGAGAGCAGTGGTTCAGGGAATTTGGGTGCAAATTACGGGAATTGGTATTGTTACAAAAGATACCTCCTCATTGTATCTACGACCTGAAATGATGAAAGATACTTCACAGGATATTCATATTGACAGTACCTTGATAACCAATTGGTCAGTAGCTTTTTTGGTCCCTCCTACAATGGCTGAAGGTAAGTATTTGTTGGTTCTTAAACTGGATAACCAGGAAATTATCGTTGAGCGAACGGTAGTGCCCGTAGTTCCTTTATTTGATAATTTCAGCAGGGAGCCTATTGATGGAAATGCCATGATCGTTGGTGAGGCTAAACTTGTTTTAGATAATATACCGGCCTTTGCTGTTGGCGACGAAGTTGTATTTAAAGGAATTGGATTTGACGCATCAGACCGGATCCTCGTAAATTCGGCACTTTCGATTGTTCCTATCACTGTAATTCCTTCCTTAGTTGATAATACCCAGCTACGTTTTATTATCCCCACTAATGCAAAGTCGGGGGGTGTCTCTTTGTTGAAACAAAATACCTATTCTAAAATAGTAGGGCAGCTTATTATTAGCGACCCAATTAAGACGGTCAGCAATGTGAAGATGCCAACTTCTCCAGTCGCTAGCGGGGGAACCGTAAATATTACTGGGACAGGGTTTATTTCGGGAGATGGCATTGTCCTGAAAAGCAGCACAACTTCCGGAAAGGTTATAGCTAATCTGAATGCCTCTAATTTGTCATTTGTACTTTCTCCAAATTTTTCAGGACAGAAAATTCAGGTACTTCTTTCACGAGGTAATAATCCACTCCTCTCATTGGGCTTTTTATCAACCAGTGGAGGGGCAATTGTTGATTGTTCGATCCCCGCAAAAATTCCTTCGGGATTAACCCCTAAGACATTAACCATTTCTATCAATGGGACGGGATTTTTGCCTGATGATAAAATTCAGGTTGGGACAGGTACTCCTATTCCTGTTAAATCATGGACAACAAACAATATTACACTCGATATTACAACACAAACACCAGTGGGTAACACCACCCTGACACTTGTAAGAGGAAACGAATCTCAGTTATTGGGATCGTTGGCAGTTGTAAATGGCCCCAGGATTGGGGATTATGATCAAGGGGGTGTTGTATTCTATCTGAATCCGGATGATATGACCAAAGGAATGGTGTGTGATGTCAAGGATGCTACCCCTTATAATCTGACAACCAATTTGCTCACCTGGGGAGCTTACCGGGATGCTAAAAATGTGATAATACCGGTACCAACCCGTGATATCGCAATCGGCAAGGGACAGTCGAATACAACAAAAATTATTAAACAATATGAAACTGCAGCTCAGGCTGCAAAATATTGCGATGATTTGATCGTTAATGTAAATGGGATTGAATACAACGACTGGTTTTTACCTTCAATTGAGGAGTTAAAACAACTTTTTATCCAACGTAACGTTGTAGCAACTACCGCTAAAGCAAAGGCAGGTACTGATTTCAACCGGACAAAAGCAACAACTGTGAAAATCGGTACTATGACCTATAATCTTGATGGATACGCCAGTTCAACAGCTTATGATGCTTCACGTGTTTATGTTGTGAACTTTTATTCTGCCACGTTGACTGATAATACTTTTTCGATTCTTTATACCAAAGTGGATCATTTATACAGAGTTAGAGCCGTACGAAATTTTTAATGCTATCTGTTGAAAATAAATTGCTTAAGCATCCCGGAGGATTTATATTCTCTGAGATGCTTAAATTATATTGAATCAAAAAAACTAAAATGAAAAAGCAAATTTTACTCATTGTAACGATCATTTATTTACTTAACTTTTTAGGGGTCGCAACCGAAATAACTAAAAAGGATGTCTTATCTGTTCAAAGCGGAAATTTTTTCCTCGAAGGAAAACCTTTTGCGGAAATAAGCTTCAATAAGTTTGATTTAATTTGGTCAATATGGAGTTCTGCAAAACAGGGGGATGTTATCGATGCGGCGAATCCTATTGTGAAAAAGCAGGATGAAGCACTGCGTGAGCTATCGGCAAATGGATTCAGGACAATCAGGGTGTTTGGCATGCCCTATCGAATGTCGGATTATTGGACGATCTATAGCGATAAAGAGAGAAGAAATTCAATCTATTACAAAGCCATTGATAAAAGCCTGGAGCTTTGCCAAAAACATCATTTGAAGGTGGTTTTCACACTTGGTTGCACGGCCTTTGCCAATGATTTCGCAAAAAGTAATAAGGCCAACATTAATGATGGTTCGGAAGAGGATCTATCCGGATTTTTATCCAATCCAAAATCGTCTATGCGACAAAAGCTAAATAGCTATCTTGATGAGACGATCAACAGATACAAAAATAACAAGGCTATAGCCATGTGGGAAATCGCCAATGAGCTGACAAATCTTGCAGATCTTCCTCAGATAAAGAATGGGGAGAAACAGGTGACCATGCAAGTCATCTCTGACTTCTATCGCGACGTAACCGCGAAAATTACCTCCATCGACACTTTACGTTTGGTAAATCATGGCGGTTCGCATCTTCGCGAACACGCTTATGGTCTTGCCAATGGCAAGGGTTGGAAGGAACGGGACAGTTATTCTGATCATCTCAGTATGTATAAAATGGTAAATGATGACCCCAATAATAAAGTAATAGACATTCACTTTTACGCAGTTGCAGAAGATGGATATGAGATTAGAGACGATGCGGGCTACCCATTTTTTTTAAATCTAAAAGAATATAAAAAAATAGCCGACACACTTGGCAAGCCTTTGTATTTGGGCGAGTATGCGGCACTTCCAAAAGATAAAACGCCGAATAAAAAGAATGATGAGTTCTGGAAGAAGCATCCCGACTACTTCGAGACCTTCGATGGAGATAATGAAGCTGCACAAAAGTGGGTCAAAAAAGCATTGGATGATCTCGTTGAATCAGGTATTTCACTTACTCATTTGTGGTGTTATCAGTCAGACAGGGAGATGGATCAGAAGGATCCGCAACGAATGGATCTGGATTTACAAAGAACACCAGTTTTATTTAAGATGGTTGTGGTGGCAAACAAAAAACTGAAGGCTAAAATAATACCATAAACAATGAAAGTTTTCTTCAACAACTACCTCGCGGGATTAACGTTGCTATTGTCAGGTGCCACTTTAAACGCACAAAATCAAAACAAACCTAATCTGGTTTTTCTGTTTGCCGACCAACTCAGGTCTGATGCTTTGGGGTTTACAGGAAACAGCAAAGCACAAACCCCCAATATCGACAAATTTTCGGGGCAGGCCGTTTGTTTTAACAATGCCGTTTCTGTTACACCGGTATGCGCTCCTTACCGGGCCAGTTTGTTGACAGGAAAATACACCAGTTCCACCGGAATGGTTATCAACGAACTGAATATGAATCCTAATCACAAGACGATAGCACATGTCCTGACCGAGTCTGGATATAGTACGGGTTATGTTGGAAAAGTTCATTTAAATGATCAGCATAATCGCAGTTTTCCCAAAGGTCCCCAGCGATTGGGTTTTGATGATTTTTGGGCAGGCTATTCTTTTAATCATCAAAGCTTCAAAGGGTTTTATTATACGGATGATGAGGGTGGAAAAGAAATTAAAGTTGATTTAACGGGTAAATATGAACCGGAGGTCACTACCGGACTTGCCTTGGATTACCTAAAAATACAAGCCAAAAAGAATAAACCTTTTGCATTGTTTCTTTCATGGAACCCGCCGCATGATCCCTGGGTTAAATCGAATGTTCTGTCCCAATGTTATGCGAAATTCAAAAAAACAAAATTTAAACTTCCTGCCAACTTCAAGAGTCTTCCTGACAAATACATGGATCGTTTTCCGCAGGAATTTTTAAAAGGAGATTCCGCCTGGAAGGATGAGTTTATCACAGGCGACGGATACCAGGAGGTGATGCGTTGTTATTATGCAATGGTCAATTCTGTAGATGAACAGTTTGGCCGGGTGATGTCAACTTTGGATAGCCTGGGAATAGCTGAGAATACTATCGTTGTGTTGACCACCGACCATGGGGAGATGTTTACCTCACAGGGAAGAATCTTTAAGCTCACCTTCTACAATGAAGCAGCTCAGGTTCCGTTTCTTATAAAATATCCTAAAGTGCATACCCACGGTACCAGCGATATTTGTATCAATACACCTGACATTGCCCCAACTCTACTCGGATTAATGGGTTTGAAACATAAGATTCCTGAACAAATGGAAGGGAACGATTTAAGCTTTGTATTAAGGAATGAAAAAGGCAAAGAACCACCATTTGCCTTTTTGCAGGGAATGGGACACACTTATAAATGGCTCGACGGCTATGAATGGAGAGCAGTAAGGGACAAACGTTTTACCTATGCCAAATACCTAAGAGATGGTGCTGAATTCCTCCTTGACAGGCAGAAAGATCCTTTTGAAAAAGTAAATGTTGCAACAGTGAAGGGATATTTGTCAGTACTTGGTAAACTTCGTGCTGAAATGAGTAAGAAGATGGAAGAACTAAAGGATGAATTTCATCCATGTTCATGGTACAGAGATCATTGGATGTATAAAGAATTTAGTATAAAGGCTGCGGCAAGTGGAGAATTCGGGCCTCTTTCTCCCATTGAGCCATTCAGAAAGAAATAATCTTTGGGATATCATATCATCTGGGAATGTAATCTGAAGTCTGTCTGATCATTATTATTTGGTAGAATAAAAAACCAGCGTTTAAATGATGTATTGCCGATTTGAACGATTCTTTCCCTATTCTTTTTCCTTAAATAAAGGAACTAACTGATAATCTGCTGGTTTAAATCTTAAAAGTACCTGGGGCGGAAATCGATCCCGCACGATATTGCTATCACTGGATTTCAATGACCTTGTTAAATACTAACCACAATTATCTATAATGTCAGATATTACACTCTACGGTTTGGCCAATGAATGTCCGTACAATGCCAGACAGGACAACTGTCAACTGAAAGATATTGAACAATTACTTTTTAAACAAAATGTGTTATATATCAATGGTTTGAACGAAGAAGAAAAAGTAATCATTTTAAAACATCACAAAACTTGTTCAATAAAAAGATAGTGGTTAGTGTTTTAGTTTAAGTTCGTTTTGTTTTTCATCCCCTTTTGCTGGAAACGGTGAGGGGGATTTTGTCATGATAATTCGTTTAGGTTTCCAAAATAATATCACTTATGCATCAGGTAACCAATATATTAAGACCATTATAACAGATAATTAAAAAAAACGAAAATTCCTGGAAACTAAACATAATTGTCTGATATTTAAACATAAGTATCTATGTGTTTAAAAAAAGGCACTTAGGAAAGTTAAACCATTTCTTCTTCCAGCCACTCCACAATATTCCGTTTCTTTTTCGAAAAATTAATACCAATCAGCGTAATGGGTTTTCCATCTGAAAAATAAGGTATTGCATATCCTTTTTCTTTGATCTGGGCAATGGCATCTTTGGCCGGTTGGTTCATTTTGAACTCGAAAATATAGATATGGTCACGGTTCACGATTACAGTGTCGATGCGGCCATTGTTGATATGCACTTCATTGTGGATTTCGGCTCCGAGCAAGCGGAAAACGGAATAGATAATATTCTGGTAGTTTTCCTCCATATTGCTGCGCTTGGCATAAGGGATGGCGGCAATGTGGCTTTTCAGGATGAGCTGCATGGTGTCGGTATCGTTGCTGTGCAAAGCAATATGTAACCTCATGATTTCTGATGTTACCACGCCCAAATCCCGTTCGGAAAGTGAGCTTACCAAATGTTTCTCAAAAGCTGTTTCGATTTCTATGTTCGGAAAACGAAGGTAATAAGCCTGACCAAACATGTGTTGGATCACCCTGTCGATAGTCAGATAACCCGTTTGCAACAATAACGGGGCAGCCAGCATATTGGTCACATCAAACGAGTCAAGTGTCAATCCATCAACCGGTTGAAGTATTGTATCTAAAAAATTTACATTCTGTCGTTTCAATACTTTGAAAATAAAAGATGGACTACCAGTTGAGAACCAAAAATTGTTGAACCTGCCGCCTTCATTGATAAACATTCCCAATGACACAGGGTTATAAACTGTTGGTGCGACTTCGTGAAAGCGGAACCCATTGTACCATTTTTGTATTTTTTCACGGTATTCGGTCCTGTCAACTCTGTTTTTGTCAGCCAATTCATCTATCTGTTCGCCAAAGTAATGTTCCACCTCTTCCTGTGTGTAGCCGTACATAGTTGCAAATGGCTCACTAATGGTGATATCGCGGAGATTGTTGAGTTTGGAGAAAACCGATACTTTCGAGAATTTGGTAACGCCTGTCATAAAAACAAAACGCAGGTGCTCGTCTGAGGCTTTTATGTTGATATAGAAGTTTTCCAACACCTGACGAATCTCTTCAATATGAAGAGCATAGATATTTTCAACTAAAGGTTTGTCATATTCGTCAATAAGGATGACTACTTTGCCAAGGTCTTTGGCTTTGTTGATCAGCTCACCGAACAAATAGCCCGATTTTGTTTCACCCGAAAGTTCAATTCCAAGATCATGGGCATTATCATGTAAAATAATACACAATCCTTTGTTGAGTTGCTCGGCTGACGAACAATCGTTTTTTGAGATATTCAGGTTAATAATGGGATAGGACTTCCAATCGTAGGGCATATCGTAAATTTTCAGCCCTTTGAACAGCTCTTTGTTGCCTTTGAAAATATTTTTCAGGATAGACACCGAAAGCGATTTGCCAAAGCGGCGGGGACGAGAGAGGAAGAATATACCATTTTGCTCTCTCACAAGTTGGTGAAAAAAATCTGTCTTATCCACATACAAATAGTTGCCATAAATGGTATTCTCGAAAGTATATGCGCTTGTAGTAATTGATTGGTACATACTAAACCGATTTATTAGTTGCTGAAAAATATAAATACAAAGATAAGGGATAGGGTGGGATAAACAATAAAAAACAGCACCCAACTTTTCACTATACACCTTTGAAAGTAAATATACTTTTTAAGCATCCCAAAACTTGTTAAATACAGATAGATGGTTAATTGCATAGAACACTTTTTGGAATTGATGGAGATACATTTACCAAATGGAAAAACTGATCCTCGAAGTCAACCTACACAGATTGTTGACTTGCTCTATGTTTAAGGTTTCCGAGATGCACCTCCTTTCAACAAAATCTTTCATTATCTTTGTATGATAATAAAGCAAAAGTCATGAAAAAGATACCTTACGGGATAAGTAGTTTTGAGACAATAAAAACGGAAAATTACTATTTTGTTGATAAAACAAAATATATCGAAAAAATGGAAAATATGGGAGGCAGATATTTGTTTTTCCTACGTCCGCGCCGTTTCGGGAAAAGCTTGCTTATCTCAATGCTCGAACATTATTATGATATAAATGGGGCAGATCAATTTGAAAGATTGTTTGGCGATACTTACATTGGTCAAAACCCAACTTCTTTAAGAAATTCATATCCTGTGTTAAGGTTTAATTTTTCAATGGTCAAGACACAAGGTACTATCGAACAACTCAAACAAGGTTTTTGTCTGAATATTTGGGCAGAAATGGATGTTTTTATCTCAAAGTACAAATCCAGATACAATTTCGACGATGAAATTTCAAAAAAGATTGAAAGTAAGGTCGATCCGGGGGATATGTTACTTGTCTTTCATAACGAAATGAAAAAGAAACATATTTCGTTTTACATGATCATTGACGAATACGATAATTTTGCCAACAATGTTTTGATAGAGCATAGTGAAGAAATTTATGAAAAAATCACTCATGCCGGTGGATTTTTACGCAATTTTTTCACGCTAATAAAAGGTTTAACCGACAACCGGGAAATAGACCGACTCTTTATTTCCGGTGTATCTCCATTGGTTATGGCTGATGTGACCAGCGGTTTTAACATAGGCGACAATATTTCGCTATGGCCAGATTTCGCCTCAATGGTTGGCTTCAACAGGGAAGAACTAAAAGAACTTATTGATTATTACCTTCCTGATCAGTACGAACCACTATTTCCAATATTGTCAGAGTGGTACGATAATTATTGTTTCGATGAAAATCTGATCGAAAACCATATTTTCAATTCAATTTCAATTTTGTATTTTTTAAAGGAAAATCTGGCACTGAAGCGTATTCCACTGAATTTGATCGACGAGAATTTGCGAACTGATTATGGTAAATTGCGTTACCTGATTATTCAGGGAGAAAAACTTAATGGTAATTTTAATATTCTGAAGGAAATTGTTGAAACCAATCAAACAATAAGTATTTTAGTAAGAAGTTTTGCACAAAATGAGCTTATTGATGAAGAGAAATTTGTTTCATTGTTGTTTTATCTCGGACTAATAACAATTAAGGATATTTCACCAACAAATGACTATACTTTTACAATACCGAATAAGTTAATCCGCAGATTGTTATGGGAGTATGTTCAGAAAGCAATGGTTGATGCCTTGGCCTTAAAAATCAGTAATAATTTTCTTAAACAGTCATTCGAGAAAATGGCGAGAACCGGAGAATGGAAACCAGTATTTCAGTACATTATTGATAAATTTTATGAAGCTGTCTCTATTCGTGATTTTACTTTCCACGAAGAAGGTTTGAAAACTTTCCTCTTAGCCTGGTTAAATCTTACAAATCTATATGATGTAGTAAGTGAAAAAGAAAAAAACAAAGGCTATGCAGATATTTGCCTCGAACCCGATCGGAGGTTTACTGAATATGTGAAATATGATTACATTATTGAGCTGAAATACGTAAGGGCCGAAGAAATCGAAACACAGGTAAAGGAAGATGTTACTGTAAAACTGGCAGTAAAAACAGCTTCCTCACAACTGCATCAATATGCTGCAAATAACAAATATCAAACTATCAAAATAATCATTGTGGCTTCTGCAAAGAAATTGTTGCTTTTGGATGCTTTGATCTGAAAACCAGAGAAAAATATATTTTTCAAATATTATTATCTTTGCAATGATTGGATATAAAACAGTTTTCTTCCCTATTGAAGGCATGGATAATCAATCGGTTGAAAATGACTTGGTTGATTCCATTATCATAAACAAAGTTCAACTATCTTCGGGATAACCGTGGTTATTGTGAAGCAAAAATAAATATTACATAACTTTTAACGTCTTATCAAGAACAGTTGCGGCAGCAATCAAAACAGAATCCTCCACTTCATCAAAACCACAAATAGTTGTTAAAACTGCTGTAATCCCTTTTTCATAAAGCAGAAAAAACTCACGATCGGAGGGTAAAAGATTCCCTTCTTCATCGGTAGCTCTGAAATGACATCCGCATATCAATGCACTTAAAATCAAATTAAAAGGAAGGTTCAATGCTTTTGCAAGATGGATTGCACCTGCGATACGATCTTCAGCTCCCAATTTACGAGGTAAGTCGCAACCAACACGGAAGAGGGTATCGCCCAAGGACTTGTTTTGAAATCGTGACAACAAATCGTCAATATGAGAGGTGAGTGATTCTAAGGTGAACTCATCAGGGTACTTTTCCAATAAGATATCAGCAGCCTGTAACATGGTTTGCCGCACTTTATCCTTTAATTGACTATCGGATAACACCTCGTACAAAAAAGTCGCTGTTGGGTGTGCAAGATAGCCTAA
This sequence comes from uncultured Bacteroidia bacterium, assembly GCA_903834845.1. GTDB lineage: Bacteria > Bacteroidota > Bacteroidia > Bacteroidales > Prolixibacteraceae > JAAFHB01. The sequence goes on from CAILKW010000666.1 coordinate 17,314, forward strand.
ATAAGCTGTGGTGGCATGTCCCAGATTATGAATAAATAACTTTCGGTCAACCCATGCCTTCATGTTCTCTTTCGGAGCAAGTCCTTCAATTTCAGGAATCGGGTTTTTAAAAGCCAGTTTATCAAGAATCAGAGTGTTATAATGTTCGGCAAATACCTGAAGAATATCTGCTTCCATATCCTTTTTAAGCATAATAGGAACCATTTTTCCTATGCTTGTTTCAATAAGTCCAACTCTATCATCTAAAGGAAATCCCAAAGGCAAATTATCCCTAAGTGCATCACTCATAAACTCTGCAGCATTACGGAGGTTTTCGGCAATAATAATATCAAGAGGTGCAGCACCCACGGTTTCATATCTCTTTGTTAATCCTTTGGCAATAAGTGGAATAACTGCTTTTAGTCCGTTTAATCCAACCGAAACCGCAACAATCCGTGCTGTGGCAATCTCTTCGATAACTTTCACCACATCGCCGGAATAAACGCCCCTTACATTTTTGATATTAATAACCGATTCTTTATCTCCTTTAATCACCACGTTGTACTTGCCACGCAAGTTCAACTCATCAATCACAGTCTGAAAAACGTCAATAAAAACAACTTCGTAACCGCCAAGACTAAAAAGCTGACCAATAAAGGAACGGCCAATTTTACCGGCACCAAACAGTACAAGTTTAGGAAGAATGTCTCTAATCACAACATTGAAATTTGTTGAATATAATCGTTTTTGAATCCTTCCACTATTTTGAGCTTCTCCCCTACCCTACTTTCAATGTATGTACCACCGATATAGTAGCAGGCAAATCCTCCTGATGCTACTCCCCAGGCTAAAGCTTCTGTCATGTTGAATTTTCCGATCTCAGACGATTTTAATTGAAA
>CAILKW010000667.1 GCA_903834845.1 uncultured Bacteroidia bacterium
ACGAAGTTTTGAGTTTGTATGATGTGACGTGCTGAAAACAAAGTATAGAGTTTCAAACAAAGAAAAACAATCGGTTGGTAACAAAAGCTAATCGCAATCGGGGTAAAGTGCTGAAATAGAGATTATCGTTCTTATAAAGATTTGAGGTAAAAGTAAGTTAACGTTTCCAAAATCCCCGAAAGAAATTGGTTTCGGTCGTTGGCAATAATGCAAAAAAAAGGGATATCGGAATAAAACAGATTTTGATTTAAATGAATTATTTGTAATTTTGCAATATGTGTAAGGAAAAATTGATAACAGGAGTGAAAGTAACTCAACAAATGAGTAAGGCTCGGGATATTTTGAATAGTCAAGTTATTCCCAAAGAGAAGTTGTTTCAGATTCGTAAAAAGGAAGGTAAACTAAGTCCTGAACTTATTAAGGCCTTAAAAGCGAATGCCTGATTTGATAATAATTGCTGGATGTAATGGAGCAGGCAAGTCAACATTTGCAACTTCATTCTTGCCCGAGGGATTAACATCTTTCGATTATGATAGATTGTTTTTAGAAAATTACAATCGTTTACCCGATAGCGAACTGAGGGAAGAATTTGCAAAGTATCAGACTACACAGGATTTTGAACTATCTATCGACAGAGCATTGTCGAATAAAACGGACTTTTGTTACGAGACAAATTTTGATGCTCATCCTCTTTACTGGGCACAAAAATTTAAAGAAAATGCATATCACATTAACCTCATTTTCTTTTGCTTAGATAATCAAGAAATAGCAAGGCACAGAATTCAAGTACGAACTGAGTTTAAAGGTCATTTCGTTGATAATAAAACAATCGATTTGAAGTGGAAGGCCGGATACAATAACGCAAACTTACATTTTCGATTTTTTGATAATATTTTATTCGTGGATAATTCAATGCAAAATGACATTTATACCAACCTTTTACAGATTGAGAAAGGAGAAATATTTCTAATGTCAGATAGAGTACCCGACTATTTCAAGCATCGCCTGCCAGAAATTTATGGACTAATCAAAAATGAATAATGCCATATTGCTAACATGCAATATTGCAAAAAGCGGTTAAGCACATAATTGGAGCGGTTTTAACTCGTTCCAAATTTATCTCGGTTTGATAGGTAGTCACTCCCACTCCACTTCATGCCAAATTGCAAAAAGTTGCCAATTGAAAGAAACATCTCCATCGCGCAAACCTTACACGGAAGTTTTGAGTTTGTATGATGTGACGTACTGAAAACAAAGTATAGAGTTTCAAACAAAGAAAAACAATCGGTTGGTAACAAAAGCTAATCGCAATCGGGGTAAAGTACTGAAATATAGATTATCGTTCTTATAAAGATTTGAGGTAAAAGTAAGTTAAAGTTTCCAATAATACCCGACAGCAATTAGCTTCGTCCGTTAGCAACAAGGCAAAACTAAAAAGCAAATAATTAATAACATTTAAACTTGGATTTATGGAGAAAATTTTTAATGTCAAACTTGAAAAAGATGATGCGAATGCACTTCTAAATTGTAAATCTTGTAAGAAAAAAATTTCAATTACAGCAGGATCATGTCCGCAATGCGGTGATAGGGACCCTTTCTGTTTTTCGCAAATAACAGACAAAACAAAATCTATTTCGAAATATTACAATTGGTTTATCGGGGTATTGCTTATCCTTTGTATATGGATATGGGTAGAAACGAAATGGTGGATTGCTTTAATTATTTTCTTTGCATTAGGGTTTATTGGAAGAGCTGTATATAATCTTTACGGAAAATCTCGATTAGAAAATATTTTTGAAGGAATAGACGAAATAATGGTTAAAAGCCTTGAAGACGATGCCTATCAAATTTGGTCTAAATATGCCTACAAAATATATCACAAAAATGACGAGTATGAATAATTATCAACCCCAAATAAAAACTATAGATATCAAAAATTATTTATTGATAATTGTAGCTTCATTTGGCTTCTTTTTTATTCAATCTTGCCAAAATTGTGATCCCATAGATGTTCCATATACCGAACAAGAACCTTATGAGGTAACAGAAACACAATCTGTAACCGCTGAGTACAATGTTATTAAAAGTCAATCTTGGAAAAAATATAATTGTCTTAAAGAGAATTTTTGGGGTACTTGTGTCGAAAAAGAATGGTACGTGGAAAGCATTACAACACTACAAAATGCAAGTGAAAAGTCTGCAAAATTTACTGTAAAAATTAGTTTTGAGACGTATAAAGATGGTGCTACTTCTAAAGAGTTAACATATTACTTATCATCTGGCGAAACAAAAGAGTATGTTATAAAATTCGATATTGCAAGCGAATATGCTGAATATAAAAATCTTTCATATTCAGTTACTGCGGGTGATTATGAGATTGAAAAAACTGTTACAAAATATAAAACTGTCACAAAATATAGGAAATGTAATCCTTGCGAAGAAGATTGCGGTGGCCATCATAAGAGTTCGATGCCTAGTTGGCTAATAATTGTGATAATACTGGGTGTTGTTGGTATTGTAGCGATAATTATTAAGAAAATAAGGGCTTAACAAGGTTATGCTATCTTCAAAATTAAATGCCCAGTTGGTAACAGGCGGTATACTTTATTGCCGAGTCAGTATGAGTTTCAGCGTTTCTGCATCTAATAAACTTTTGTGTAACTTGACAGGACAGTGCTTCGAAATCGGCAACAAAAACATACCACCAAACCGTTATGGGCAAGTGTGAAAAACAAAAAAAGTCTGCGAAAGCCAACGGGCTGACTACCCAAAGTGACAAAAACAAAAAGTGGAGTCTAGAACCCACTAAAAAAAACGGGGTGTATTCCGAAAAAACCATATGAGTAGGAAAAAAAGTTTAATTAAATGAAAAGGTCAATTTTAATGCTTTTATGTTTTTGTGCATTAACAAGTTATGCTCAAAATTTGAGATTTGGAGAATTATATTCTATGATTGAGAGAAGTTTCAATGATTGTGAGAAAATGATTATATCTAAAAACTTTTATTTAGACACAAAGGAATCATGGAATCCTTCGTTATATTCAAGACCTAAAGGTAGGCAATCTCCATATAAAATTGGTAATTCACCAGCAACTACATATTTTTATAGAAGTGATAAAGGACAAGTTTTAGCTTTGTCAGTTCTTTCGAAAGATAATAAAGTATATTGTGTAAAGTATTATATTAACTCAACAAATTTACTTGAATATTATGTGGAACAAATTGAAAATTTAGAATATCATATAACAAGTGATGGTTCTGGAGGTGATAGTGAGACACTAAGAAATGTACGCTTAATTCCAGATAGAATAGAAAATGACTTGGCAAATTTTATTGATGTTAGGTATAAATCTTATCAGACAGTAATTGCAATTCATGGAGGGAGAAATTATGGGTATCCAGAAGATGATGGTAAAAAGTATTATAATTTTGGTAGGTAATATTAAGTTTTTAATTGATATATAATTTTTAATCAATATAATTATGAGCAATGAGAATATATTTTTAACGGCTTTCGCTGCGATTATTTTTGCTATCATAGGTCGTTTTATCGGAGTAATAGTGGGAAGTATTTATAGAAAGATAACTGATACAACAGTTCCAACAGTCTTTGTCTATTTATTAAGCTTAGCTTTGACTATACCAATTGGATTTTATCTAATTTCTGATGGTAGTTTAATTAAGAATATAGGTGAAGGGTGGGCTGGATTACTAGTTATGATTTTCCCTTTCTCGATTGGTAATGGTATAATAAAATCAAATAAAAAAAATAAGGAATAGAATCATATTTATGAAAAAAATTATTAATGCGTTATTGATATTAGCTTTATGCTCATGTGGTAATTCCAACAAACGAGACGAACAATCTTCTCAAAATGAAATTAATGATGGTTCTTTGAAAGCGCAAAACTGTGATTGTCGCGTTTTTACTGAAAATGAATTTAACTGGGAAGGCTCATGTTTAGATGGTTATGCTAATGGTACTGGAACATTAACATGGTCAATTTCAGGCGGTAAATATGTAGGTGAAATTGTAAATGGAAAAATTACTGGTAAAGGTTCAATCTATTCAAATGAGAATTTAGTATATGAAGGTGATTTCATAGATGGTAAGTATAATGGTCAAGGTACTTTATACGAGAACAATATTAAAACATATCAAGGTTCATTTGTCAATGGTAAAAAAAGTGGAGAAGGTATTTTATATTATTCGTCTGGATATATTAATTATGAAGGTGAATTCCAAAATAATGAACCTGAAGGATTTGGTTCAATGTTCTTTGACCGAGAACCAAAAGAAATATACAGAAAAGGTGAATTTGAAAATGGGAGTTATAAACTTGAAAGTAAGGTAAATGAAGTTTCAGACGATTTAGCACGTAAAGTTGTCAAGGAGATTTTTAATGGAGGTACAAAGATTAATCAAAGTCTTCATTCTGTGAGCTATAATAAGGATAAATCTAAAGTAGAGTTTATAATTAACCTTTCATTTAATGGGGATTTAATAGAATCCAACTTTTATGATTGCAGAATAGCTGTTCGGAACTATTATCCTGAATTAGAGTTCTTGCAAAAGAATGAAACTGTAGAAAATTATCAAGCATTTAAAACTGCCTTAAGTTTTGGCGCAGCTGTTGCAATAATTGACAACGAACTCAATAATTAACTGCATTTTCACTTTGACAAATCACTAAAATGATTGACAACCAAACACCTAGCCCATAACACACGCCTATGGGTCATTGGCTGGCTGACGTGCATTCCGGCAGTTTTGCTCCCGCATTCACTTTGTCGTTTCACGACAGCGAATGCTCCCGCAAGCCGCCAAATGCCCATAGCCTCGGTTAGTGGCTACTGCAAGATAACCAATACTTGAAAAGCCATCGCTGAAACCGAAAAGCGCACGAGTAGGTATTTTATTATACTTTTTTATTCTGCCAATAATTTATTTTTTTGATCGGTATTGCCTTTATTTTGTTTTCATTATGGATACATGGTATGCCACCATATATTGGAAAAGTGTAGTTAGGTGGATTAACATTTTGGGCTGTTCCTATTGTTGGTAAAGTTGTAACTCATTATTGCGAAACATATATGTTGTTAATTTTTCCAATATGGAGTTTTGGGCACTTTTTTAAAATGTTAAAAGAATTTCCACTTATTGGGCTTTTTTGGGTACTATCAATTTTATTGATTTTCCTGTATTAGTCAGGGGTGGTATCTTATGAAAAAAACAGAAAAATTAAAAGTTGCGATAAATATTTTTCGCAACTTTATTCAAAAAAAAGTAAATTTGAAAATTATTGACAGTGTCAGCAATTTTATAAATAACAGATAATGAATAATTTGCTATACAACAAGGTGTATTCGAAACCTACTTTTGCAAATTTCAAAAGAATTGGAATTTTATTAACACGAGAAAAAGGCGAAGTAATGATTAAATACGCAATGTATAATGTTGATAGTAATTTGTTTGTGACCGAATACCAATTGTATTTACCAAACAGAGAAGAATTAAAAAAACGTGTTGAAAATATTTTAAACAAATGATAAACAAGTCACTAACATACGGTAGTGGCAAATTATACCAATTAAATAACCCATATTTATGATATGAATACTGAATTTCCAACTGATACATTTATTCCTAATAATTTCAGGATTTTGTCAGATTTTCAGATTGTTTTGGACTATATTTCTTTTAATAAACCGGAAGTTAGCAGAAAAAACAATCGAATATCCAATGATTGTGTGATTGAATTAAATAAGAAATTATCAAAAAAATTAAGTCTCGACTTGAAACAACATAATCAAACCTCCTATCCACAGATTAATTGTTTATTTTTGCTTCTAAGAGCATCAGGGTTTGGGGTTGTAAATCTGGAAAATAGTAGGCTAACTTTAACACTTGATGAAGGTTTGTCTAAACAATGGATAAAGTTAAACGAAACAGAGAAATATTTTAACTTGTTCTTTACCTGGATTTGTAAGGGAGTACCCACTATTATAGGAGTTGAAGAAAATTTAATCCATGGTTTTAATAATTTGAGATTTCGGATAATAGCTCAGAACTATCTAAAAAATGGAATATTATTATACAAAATAATAATCAAAAACGGTTTTGGATTTAATGAAACCTATACACATCCCGAAGTAGAGGATAGTTATTTTGGAGATCCAAATTCGGGTGATTATACTTTAAAATCATTGCATATAAAGTCTGGCACGACAATGAATTTTACTTATGATTTTGGCGATAATTGGCAATTTGAAATAATGTGTGAAGCAGTTGCGAATGTAAAAGAAACAGAGCCGAGAATTATTGAAAAAAAAGGAAATTCACCTGAACAATATGAATAGTCATAACATATTCTTGATCGTTCATTGCTTTTTTTGTGGCATTTGTCTGTAATCGAACACTTTCCTGTTAAATCGTGATTGGTAATACAAGAGATAAACTTTTTCGGTAACACGAACATTGTACTTTCAAACCCAACAAATAAAGCTACTCCCCAACAATTTTTCGTGTGTGTCTTGAATCAAAACATTTTTAGAAATCACAAAATGTAAACCTATAAAATTCAAAATAACCTACTTTAATTTACTTGCTTATGAAGGTTTTAATATTGATGTTTATACTCTCCTTTCAATCCCTTTTCTTAAAAGCACAGCTTCTGCCCGGATTCAAAATTTCAGGCTCTTTCGGTGAGCAACAGATGGTTATCGAAAACCCTACTGCCAACACCCGGATATTAATCAATGCACCGCTCAAAGGATTTGAAAATAAAGATCGGGTTTTACTGATTTTCTTTGCCCTGCCAAATGGCAATACAATTGAACAGACTTTTGGAAAAAAGCTAAAGGCTAATGATGACTGGCATTATAACATTCAGCATATTGGTGCGCAGACACGTTTTCTAAGAGAGGAAATTAAAGATCAAACAGTTGTAGTAGTTTACCTTGAAGCAGGTCAGAAAAGTTGGCCTGCATGGAAAAAAGATACTCCCGGATTCCTGCAGGAAGTAAAAAGCATTGTTGACAATGTCACTGAGTTGTTTGCTAAATGGAATCCGCAGGTTGTATTAAATGGTCATAGCGGCGGCGGGAGATTTATTTTCAGCTACCTCGAAGCGGTTGGAAAGATACCTGAAAATGTAAAACGTATAGCATTCCTTGACAGCAACTATGGTTATGAGGATACGATTCATGGTCCTCGATTGGTCGAATGGCTGAAATCGGGTAAGGACAAGTTTTTATGTACTCTTGCTTATAACGACAGTGTTGTGGTTTACAATGGCCAACCAATTGTCTCACCAAAAGCAGGAACCTGGTACCGAAGCAAGATGTTGAAAGATTTTCTTACCCGATCATTTCATTTCAAAAAGAAGGAAATTGATTCACTACTATGGTTTACTTCTCAGGGAAAAAGAATAGAGGTTATCCTCAAGCCAAATCCTGAAAAGAAGATATACCATACAGTGCAAGTTGAACGTAATGGATTTATTCATAGTATTTTAAGTGGAACAAAGCAGGAACAACAGAAATACACTTATTTTGGCGAAAGGGTATATTCCGGTTTTATTGCCGACACAATTAATATTCCGATCAGGCGTTTAAATATTCCCCGGCGGGAATCAGTGGCAGAGTCGGGTTCCGCTTTTATGAAACGGATTGCAACTTTAACACGCGAAGCTCGCGAAGAGGAAGTCTATAACACATTGGCATTAGGCAATATGCCAGATTTTCTTAAAAATACAGTGACATTGCATGGCGAATTTGCCGACTTAAGAGGAATCGTTCATAAAGTGCAATACGAGGTGATGCCCGATTATTTGTCAGTTGGCAATGATTCCGACTTTTGCAGGATACCCATGAATCCACATACAGCGCAACGACTTGCAACATTATTTGGGGCATCCCTCCTGACATCCAAACTCAGCGATCATATTTACAGAATGGCGCAGGTTAAGTTATCGCCGTTTTTCTATGCACCAGTAGGAAATGCAAACGAGTTAGTTGAGAAATTTGCAGATCACAATGCTCAGATTGAGAAGCAGAAAGCTGAGGTGGCAGGGAAAAACGGCCAATTAATTGCAGGAATTAAAAAAGATGTTATTCTTTCTAACCGGATAGCAAAGCAACCAAATAAAGTAGTGATTTATGGTTGGCACAAGCCTGATGGGAATCCTATACAACAGGTATATAGCGGACATATAGACTGGTATGTTGATTACAGTCATGGAATCCGGCTTGTCAATAACCAAGTGTTGGTTGACGGGAAACCTGTATTGCTAACCGATGTTTTAAAGGATTCGGTACTTTATAAGATTTTCAGCGATGAGGATACGCCGATGGAACAGGCGGTTTATGGCAAATAATTCTAAACTTTTAAATTATAAACTATGAGTAGGAACATTATCAGTGGCATTGTTTTGGTTATAATGTCATACCAAATCTTGTATTCGCAATTTGTCTATAATGACATTATACCGGATACAACAATTTCAACAAATGGTGGAGTATATAAACTTGACTTAAATCGTGATGGCATTCCCGATTTTAAAATTGAATTGGCAAAATTATCTTTTCCCGCTACAATGAACAGTGTTGATATTTCTATTCTTGCTGATTACTTCTCTATAGCATCATATTCTTTAGATGGTTGTGGCAATTTCGCAAACGCCTTTGACACTGATTATGCGATAAAAAATTACGCAAATTGGTCGAATAATGCCACGGTAGGTACATATACTTTACTAACTACTACATGCATGTCAACAGGTTTTTTCAATGGGCAAACAAATAAATATTTGGGACTTAAAATGATAAAAAATGGTACTATATTTTACGGATGGGTAGGAATTGATGTGGCAGCAAATGCAAGTTGGTTTAAAATGAAGAATTATGCATTTAATATCAGCTCAATAAACGCAGGTATTATTGTTGGAATAAATTCTTTTCAATTTAGCGACATGAATGGCAATATTCATCTATATCCTAACCCGGCAAACAATATATTGACCATTGAAGACACTTCGCCAGGCAAAGAAAAGATGGTCTCGATTTTCAACATTCATGGGCAACTATTAATGAATCAAACATTAAACCAAGCAAAAACAATAATTGATATTTCAGACTTAGCAAAAGGGATATATTTTTTAAAACTTAACACGGATAAAGGAGGTGATGCGAAAACGTTTTTGAAAGAATAAATGGACAAATACAAAATTGTTACAAAATAGGATTTTAATCCTTCCGTATAAACAGAATTCTATTCAACACTTAAAACAAAGCATTTACGTATGAAACATGATTGGAAAAAAAACGACAAACAGTTTTATCTGCCAAAAGATAAACCTGAGGTAATAATACTGCCAAAATTCAAATTTTATTCAATTCAGGGTAAAGGGAATCCAAATGATGACTTTTTCGCTGAGTATATAGGCGTATTATATTCCTTGTCTTACGCGATCAAAATGAGTCCAAAACAAGGATTTGCCCCAACAGATTATTTTGAATACACTGTCTTCCCTTTGGAAGGTGTCTGGGACATTGATGAAAATGCCAAAGCCAGCTATAACGGTACAATAGACAAGAATTCATTGGTTTTCAATTTGATGATCCGGCAACCTGATTTTGTTTCGGATGATTTTGCGATTGAAACAATTGAAAGGGTAAAAAAGAAAAAACCGAATGAATTGTTGTATAAAGTTAAGTTTGAGACAATAGAGGAAGGAACTTGTATTCAGATGTTACATTCAGGCAGTTATAACAGCGAGCCGGAGAGTTTCAAAAAAATGACATTGTTTGCCAATGAAAAAGAATTAAAACGGGTTAGCCAAATACATCGGGAAATATATTTATCTGATGCAAGAAAGGTGTCTCCGGAAAAGCTGAAAACGGTATTAAGATTTAGGGTTGAAAGACCCTAAATTAACAAAAATGTTAACCTCAAATACTCTGGATATGACTTTATTGAAAGTTTTTTAAACTGTGGCTCTACATTTAATTTTGTAAATTTGAAGAAAACAAAAAAGTTGAAAGATGAAAAACGTAACAGTAATGAGCGACACGAAAAAAAGCAAAAATAAGCATGTAATTTTGTATACAACACAAAATCAACGAAATAGCATAAATAGCAAGCTACACATAAGGCCGATATATCCACAACTTTAGGTATATACAGGTGTTGTGTGCCATAAAAAATGACAATGAATCGCAAATATTCATAATCATAGATCGTATTAAATGAATTGAAAATATTTTAACAGAGTGAACACTTTTTAAAATATGAAATTACTTGACAACATATTCGGTAAATCAAAACCTAAAAATCCGGAGAATGAATATTTAGTGACCATCACCGAAGAATTTATTAAGATTGAGCACCCACGACGAAAGACAGAACAAATTCTCTGGAAGGATATAAATGAAATTAGGTTAATTAATACAGATGAAGGACCTTTCTTACCTGATGTTTGGTTAGCATTGATTGGGAAAGATAGTGGCTGTTTAATTCCTCTCGGAGCAAAAGGATATGATACTGTATATAATGTTGTTTCAAAATATGACAACTTTAACTTTGAAAATGTGATTAAATCAATGGCTTGTGCGAAAAATGATCAATTTCTTTTATGGACAAGAAAATAATTACGGCACACAACACCGTGCATAAAATATAGGGGTTGCAGTGGGTTTTCAGCAGTTCGTCCCGCAGTGGGTTTCGGCTCGGGGGATACAGACGCAGCTCCGATATCCCCTCCATTTCATGCACAAACCGTTTGGAACCCATTAAACAGTAACCGCACAACTGAGCAAACCAATCAACAAAGTTTTGAATCTTTATTATGTGGCTTGCAAAAAACTAAGTATAGCAATTCAAACAAGTCGAGGAAAGACAATCAGTTGTAAATAAAAGCTAATTACTATAAGTTGTAAAGTGCTGGAATTGGGATTATTGTTCTATTAAAGATTTGAGTCACAAGCAAGTTATAGTTTCCAAAATCCCCTACGACAATTAGCTTAGGGCGTTGTTGCGAAAAGGCTCGTGAAGCAGCAGCCCTTCAGAATTCAAACGGACAGTCATTTAATC
>CAILKW010000668.1 GCA_903834845.1 uncultured Bacteroidia bacterium
TCCTGCGCTGCCGTTCGTTCAAAATTGGAAGAACCGTGTCTATACGAGCCTTAATAACGTCATTAGTTTCCATTGTCGTTTTCGACAAAGATAACTAAATAATTCAATTATTGAGTATGTTATATATTGACAATTCCTAAGCTTTACGGAAATAGTGTAATTTGAATAATCCCAGGAATATAAAAAATCATGGAGAAAAACATAAGAATCATCGGCAGGGATGTTCTGTTCTCGGTCTTGAACAGCTACTCCCAGGTATTTTTTTCCACATCCAGGATCCTTGCCATCTTTTTGGTATTCATCAGTTTCTTCGATTATGGAGCCGGAATCGGCGGGTTGATCGCAGTAGGTGTTGCCAATATTCTGGCATATATTTTAGGATACAACACATATCTCCTGAAACTGGGATTGTATGGTTTTAACAGCCTTCTGGTCGGATTGGGAATTGGCCTGGCTTTTCAACCGTCGGTTCAACTTTATGTCCTTGTTGCAATTGCTGCCGGCACCTGTTTTTTCCTCACTATTGTGTCGCAGGGGGTGCTTGGAAAATATGGATTGCCATTTTTAAGCATCCCATTTCTGGTCACCATTTGGATTGTTGGTTTGTCTGGAGGGGAACTTACCGCATTAAATATCAGTGAAAGAGGTATTTATACTTACAACGAGCTTTTTGGCATGGGTGGCCACACGATGGTCAGGTTGTACAACTGGTTGGAGTCCCTGGTGGGTTCGTCATTTGTCCGTATCTATTTCTACTCATTGGGTGCCATCTTTTTCCAGAAAGGGTTACTTGCAGGAATCATCATTTCGATTGGGTTGCTGATTTATTCGCGTATCACTTTTGTCCTTTCCATCCTCGGATATTCTGTGTCGTACCTTTTCTACATTTTAGTTGGGATCGAATTTAATTCGTTGAGCTATACGTTTATAGGCTTCAATTATATTCTGACTGCTATTGCGTTGGGTGGGTACTATTTGATACCGGGGCGTACAAGTTATGCATGGATCATCATCCTTTTGCCATCGGTGGTTTTGATAACCATCAGCACACAGCAACTTTTCAGTGTTTATCACATTTCTCCTTATTCGCTTCCATTTAATATGGTTGTGCTGATGTTCCTTTATTCTTTGAAACTAAGTGAAAAATTGCCTGTGGGACTTCTTGAAACCCCTGTCCAATTGGGCAATCCTGAAAAAAACCTCTATTTGCAATCAGGCAACCTGAAACGGTTCCCTGCAAGGTTCCCGGTTGCTGCATCACTGCCCTTTTTGGGGGAATGGGAAGTAAGTCAGGGGCACAATGGTGAAATTACCCATAAAGGGGCATGGCGCAATGCCTGGGACTTTATTATTACCGATAAGAACAGGAAGCAGTTCAAAGGAAGCGGCGATTTTGTGGAAGATTATTTCTGCTTTGGCAAGGCAATTACTGCCCCGTTTGAAGGCACTGTAATGGAAGTAGTCAATTCAGTTCAGGACAATACGATAGGTGATGTGAACACCAAAAACAACTGGGGAAATACGGTGATCCTTAAACACAGCAACACCATCTACTCGAAACTTTCCCATTTAAAATACCATTCTGTTGAAGTCAAGGAGGGTGACCGGGTTAAACAAGGGCAGCTACTTGGAAGAGCTGGAAATTCGGGTCGTTCACCTTATCCTCACTTGCATTTTCAATTTCAGCACACACCCTACATTGGCTCCCCAACGCTCGATTACCCATTTGGGCATTACCTTTTAAAGGGGGACAAATATGCTTTTCAGGCTTTTTCCTTCCCACAAAAGGGTCAGGTCGTTGCCAATCCCGCAAAGAATGACCAGTTGGCCAAGATACTGCATTTTATCCCGGGACAAAGGATCTCAGGAGAGTTCCATCTTGAATCCACAAAACCAGGCGTTCCTACGAACCAGGTAAAATTCAATTGGAAAGTAAATACCGATGTTTTCAACTCGACTTATCTCGAATCAGAAGAGGACGGCTCGCTTGCTTACCTTTACAACAATGGCAACCTGCACTATTTTACAAACTTTACAGGAAACAAAGAGACTCCGCTTTATTGGTTTTTCCTTGCACTGTTCAAAGTACCACTAGGCTTCCTTCCCAACAGCAAAATAAACGACCAGGTTCCGGTCAATATGATGTTTGGGGGGATGCTGAAATTCCTGCAGGATTTTATTGCCCCTGTGTATCTGTTCCTGAAAGTGGATTATTCGCTCGAAATCAAAAATGCAGGCGACATCCTCTCATCTGGAGATGTGAAAATGACGTCTAAAATCACAAAAAAAATCATGGGACGAGAAACAGGGAAATATGATTTCACGATCAATTTAAAAGAAAGCGGGGTTTTTGAAATTGAAATCCGGTTTAACGAATTTAAAATTCAAATGAAATGTTTAAACGAATAACAATATTTAGTTTTATAATGGTCTTTTTGTTTGTATCAGAGGCTGTTGCACAAAAAAAGCTGAATTACCCGGAAGCGGAAAAGCAGTCGTACCAGCTTTTTGAGGCTAAAAAATGGCCGGAACTGATCCGGTTTGCAACAGAGGTACGGAAACAAGGGATTGAGTTTTTTTACCTACAGGTCCGTACAGGCATTGCCTATTACAACCTGAGGAGATACAGAAATTCAGCCGATTGGTTTTTGAAAGCCTATACAAACGATAACTCTTTCGAATGGTTGCAGGAATATCTCTATTACAGCTTAGTTTTTAGCGGACGGCAAACAGAGGCTGTGAAATACGCCCCCTATTTTTCGGATGCCATGAAAAAGAAAATCGGGTTTAAGGAAATTGGTGTTACCCGTTTGGCTTATGAGGCCGGCTACAGTTCCAATCCCGATTTTGAAAACCTAAAAACAAGAGCATTTAGCACTGAGGTTAATCTGGGAGAAGATTATGGTGAAGGGTATTTCCTGAAAAATTACACTTTCCATTCATTGGACCTTAGTCACAGGGTTGCGCCAAATTTTACGTTGAACCACAACCTGACCTATATAGGAGTGAACCGCGAAACAGTTGTGAATTGGCCGGGGCAAACCAGCTCGCCAACCAGTGTCAACCAATTTCAGTATTTTATTAACCCTGTTTGGGTCATCGGGAAAAAGCTGAACATCTCGCCTTCGATGAACCTGATTTTTGGGAGCGGAGATGTGTATGCCGGATGGCTGAACAGCAATTCTTCAAAGTCGTTCAGGTTATCAAAAACAACTTACAGTGATGTTGTTTTTTCGACATCGATCTGGTCGGACTTTGCGAATTTTGCTCCTGGTATTGAAATAAATGCAGGAAATGTAAACGATTCCAAGTTTGTGCAAATGTCTTCATGGGTAACCTTTTACCCGCTTTCAAATACCAAACTCTATTTTACGCCAAAAGTCTATTTCAAATCGGGCGCTGAGGGTACAGGCTGGAATGCGTTCGGGATATCGGGTGGTACCACCCTGGGAAAAATTCACCTGAACGGGCAGTACCTTTTTGGCAACATGGAAAACTTTGTCGAATCTGCGGGATATGTGGTTTCCAATTTCCCTGGCAAATCGGATCGTAAGATGATGGGAAGCATTTATTTCCCGATGGGCAAAAAGTATCAGTTTGTGCTGAGGTACATCAATCAGAATATCACCGAAAAATATCAGGTTTATACCGGGGGATACAAAAGTAATACATTGGAATATAATTATATAAAACAAACAATAACAGCTGGAATATCATGGAATTTTTAAAAAAGTACGTAGGGATTATTATTTTTATGTTAGGATCGAATGTAGCATTCTCACAAGTCAACCAGGTTGCTTTACTGGCTGCATTTACGAAAAGTTATGCCTTTGAAAAGAGTGGCGATTTTACCTCTTCCCTCGATCCGTTGAAGAAAGTTTACGATGAGTCTTCGTATGAGCTGAACCTAAGGTTAGGCTGGTTAAACTACAACGCCGGGCTATTTGACCAAGCAATTATTTTTTACAACCGGGCCCAAACACTCAAACCGTATTCGGAAGAGGCCAGGTTTGGCCTGATCCTTCCGCTGTCGGCATTGGGAAAATGGAACGAAGTGATTAAAATATATGACGCAATCCTCGAAGTAAGCCCGAACAACTCGGTTGCTTTATACAGGCTAGGATTGGTTTATTATGGACGGAAAGATTACAACAAGGCCAATACGCTCTTTACCAAAGTCGTCGATTTGTACCCATTTGGCTACGACGGGTTGTTGATGTTGGGGTGGACCTCCTTTTTTCTGGCAAACAATAATCAAGCGAAAGTGCTGTTTAATAAAGCAATATTATACAATCCAGGCGATAAATCAGCCAATGAGGGACTTGGTTTAATCAAATAAATAGAAAAAAATGAGACGATTTCCTTTACCCGATTTGCTGAAAGGGTTTGCCGTATTTTTGATTGTCCCTGTCCATATCCTCGAAACATTTATTGATTATCACGGAAGGGAGAGTTTATTTGGGAAAATCCTTTTGGTACTTGGAGGGCCTGTTGCGGTGCCAATATTTATGATGGTAATGGGCTATTTTGTGGCATTGAGCAAAAGAACTACGGTACAAAATATCTTCAGGGGGGGTCTAATTTTTATGATGGGTATCCTTCTGAATGTCGGGTTGAATTTTCACTTGCTCCTTAAAATTAAATTTGGAGGATTGAGGTTCGACCCGCTTCAGGCAATTTTTGGTGTTGACATTTTTTATCTGGCAGGGCTGAGTATTATTATTCTTGCCATTCTGAAAACCATAAAAAGTGGCCAACAATGGATCGTTTTTGGGATGATTTTCTTTGTCAGTGTCACAACTACGTATTTCAATGAAATACTGATGGTTACTGACAGGAACTATCTCCTGCCCTTTATTGGGGGCGAATATTCCTGGTCATATTTCCCGCTATTCCCGTGGCTGACTTACCCGTTGATTGGTTTTCTGTTCCAAAAGAGGGAGGCATGGATCAAAGTATTTATTGAAAAGAATAAAATCGCCACAATTACCATACTGATTGCCGTAGTTGTTCCGGTTGTTCTTTTCCATCAATCCGGCATTGAAACCACCATAGACCTCCCCCAATATTATCACCATGAATTTTGGTTTATCTTATGGACATTAGGTGTGGATATCCTTTGGGTATCAATGGCCTGGTTTGTTGTGATGAAGTTTAACGAATTTCCAGTTTTTGTTTTTCTGCGATGGTTGGGAAGAAATATAACGGTTTTTTACATTGTCCAATGGCTCATTATTGGAAACATTGCAACAGCTATTTACCAAACCCAGGATCTTTCCAGGTTCGGATACTGGTTTGGAATAATATTCACCATAACTATTGGATTAACTTTACTATATGAAAAAATTAAATTTAAATACAGCAAATGATATAGTAAAAAAAATATTTTTCAACTTTCTATTTGAAATAGGAAACTTTTGACATATCTTTGTGAGCGAATATTCACATACTTATTTTTATGGTTTTTTTAACGTTCAAAGCATGAATATTACTAAATTCACAAAAAGAAGTAAAGGAATATGTACTTTCAAAAATTCGATAATATAAATTGAATAGTCATGGATATTACACCCCGTCAGTTGCAGATTATTGAAGCAGCCGGTAAAATACTTACGTCATCTGGTGTTAGTGGGTTGACCATAAAGAATCTGGCAAAAGAAATGCAATTCTCGGAAAGTGCCATTTATCGTCACTTTAAAAGTAAGGAGGAAATAGTTCTTGGCATGTTTAATTATTTGGCAGAGGGTACCGACAAACGCTTGTCTGATATAATCAAGTCATCAGACCCTGAAGTTGACTTTAAAGCATTGTTCCGAGAGCAATTTATTTTCTTTAGCCGGTATCCTCATTTTGTCGTAGCGGTTTTTTCAGATGGGTTATTAGAAGAAAGCCAACGTATCAACGAAACCTTTATGAAATTAATGAATGTAAAAATGAAGCACCTGATGCCTATCATCATGGATGGACAACAAAAGAGAGTGTTTACAAATACCATTCCTGCCGATGAAATGATGCATATAGTTATGGGTGCTTTCAAACTACAAATGTTTAAATGGCGGATTGCAAATTTTGAATTTGATATCAGCCTGAATGGTAACAATATGATACAATCTATACTCATGCTTATTAAAAATAAAGAA